>JAFPPJ010000105.1 GCA_017410745.1 Oscillospiraceae bacterium | reverse complement strand
GTTATATACGCTGCCAACATGTCCGAGGCAGACTTCAAGGGCGACCTTGCCAACAGCACACACTACAAGACGGTATGCGATATCGCAGAGCGCGAGAAGGCAGCCGTACTGCCCATATGCGCCGAGCTTGAAGCCGAGATATCCGACATGAGCGACGAGGACAAGCAGATGTTCCTCTCCGAGCTCGGTCTCGAGGTATCCGGTCTTGACCGCATCATCAAGGAGGGCTACGCTCTTCTCGGACTTATCTCCTATCTCACCGCGGGTCAGCCCGAAGTCCGCGCATGGACTATCACCAAGGGCACCAAGGCTCCTCAGGCTGCCGGCAAGATTCACACCGACTTTGAGAGAGGCTTCATCCGTGCCGAGGTCGTTTCCTTCGATGACCTCATGGCTTGCGGCACTATGGCCGCTGCCAAGGAAAAGGGTCTTGTCCGCTCCGAAGGCAAGGAATACGTTATGCAGGACGGCGACATCGTTCTCTTCCGCTTCAACGTATAGTCGGGCATGCTGTGCCTGCAGCTACCCGCCGGGCAAAGCCCGGAGTTACCCGGTACGCATTTGAGAGGAACTCGTGTTCACGTCTCGGAGCATAGGCTTGCACAATAAAGCTTTACTGTCAGAAATCAACGATATCGCTACAGGCCGTGCCTGCACAGGGAGGAAACGCCATGAAAAAGAAGTTCATATCCGCCGCACTCATACTTTCACTCGCATCCGCAGGCATCTGTGCTGCGCCCGTATCCGCCGAATGGGAGCAGACCGAAGCGGGATACAGCTGGATAAACGAGGACGGCTCCGCACAGAAGGGCTGGGTCACCGTTGACGGCAAGAGCTACTACATCGGCAAGGACGGCGTGACACTTCACGGCATGGCTAAGATAGGCGGCAAGCTCTACTATTTCAGCAAGGACGACGAAGGCAGCGCATTCTTCGGTCTTATGCGCATCAAGGGCAAGCTGTACTATTTCCGCTCCCCCGAAAAGGGCGGCGCAGCATCGGGCTGGACAGACATCAACGGCAAGCGCTATTACTTCGGCAAGGACGGTTACGCAGTTACGGGTCTTGTCAAGATAGGCAATGACAGGTACTATTTCGATGAAAAGGGCGTTATGCAGACAGGCCTCATATATGTAGGCGAGCTTGTATACGACCTTGGCGAGGACGGCAAGCTCAAGACCTCCTACGAGGGCGAGGAAAAGGAAGAGGCAGCAGCTGAGCCCGCTATAACATGGGATATGAGCGAATCTGCCGTAAAGAAGGCATACAAGGGCTGCAACTCCTTCAAAAAGGAGAGCATGCTGATAGTACAGACCGAAAGCGGGCTGAAGTACTTCATCTTTGATAAGGACAGCAAGGCTCTTACCGCATATGGCAATGATTCACCCTTTGCGGACAAGACGGACGAATTCTCCGCTCTTCTCGAGTCCGAGGGCTACACCCTCAAGGAAAAGACCGATATGCACAAATACGCAACTCTCATATATGAAAAGGACGGCGCATATGCCGCTGTTGCAGGCAACGGCAAATCCTCCATCCTCCTCTATGCATCACCCTCGCTTGCTGCGGTATTTGAAGCAGGCGGCACGGAAGCACTTATCAAGCTTGCTGCGGCAAACGGCTTATCAATAGAATGATACATCGGGAATTATATAAATCGCAGTCGGCAGTGCCGACTGCGATTTAATTTTGTGTATTACTCCGTCTCCCATGTGCTCACATGCTCCTGTACAGTACGGTCATCATACCCGAACCATGTCATTTCCCACAGGACGAGAGATACGAATTTCTCATATCCGTACTCCGACAGGCTTCTCTCATCCACCGGATACCCGAGCGTATCCGCCCACGGATTCGCTTCAAGCCCGTATCTGATGCCTGTCCGATGTTCGAGCAGATGCACCGCATCAAATTCATCCTCTGTCCGCACATGCTCTATCTCTATTGCGCCTATATCCGACTTTACCGCCTCCATGCCCTTCATCTCGGCAATGGCGTGTCTGATACGCTGCTCCGTGAGATTAATATCGGGCGAATCGGTACACATCTCCAGAAAGAGGCGTACAGCTTCATCCTCATCGCATTTGTCCACGACTTCATAAAAATACATATGCATCCCTTTCGCGTATACGGGGATCATTCCTTATCCTTGAAGAATGCATCTATCCTTTCATCCTCGACCTCACCCTTGAGGAAAAGATCCATGGCATAATCGAGCAGTTCGGTGAATGTGCCGTAATCGGTTATATCGCCGTGATCATCGGTGAGTATGCTGTTCGTTCTCCTGTCGAATACTATGATCTCGCCGTCGCCTATCCAATCGCCTATTACTGTCCAGTCCTTCTCATTTCCCCACTCATACTCATTATGGCTCTCCCTCTCCACGAGGTCGAGGGGATACATGAATATGCTGCCGATATTAGCGGAAAGGCCGTCGGTGAAGTGGTAGAACTGCTGCAGCTCCTGCGTGAACTGTATGCCCGTGCGCCTCTGGAACTCCGCTATTTCTATTATATTCTTGGGCTTGTAGAGCTCGAGACGGAACAAGTCCGGATACTTCTTTGCCGCATACAGCATCAGCTCCATTTCCTCGGCAAAGTCCGCCGCAGGCGGAACGATGGCAGTATCAAGTGGCATATCCTCGGGCGGGATATAGGGCGATGCAGGCTGCTCGGGCTGTGCGGGCACGGGAGCGGGCTGCTGTACCGGCTGTGCGGTCGGGAATGCGGGGGTATTGTCAGGCATTTCATTCAGCCACTGATTGATGGCATTTGAAAAATTCTCACGGTTGCGCCTTTTCAGCTTTATGGTGTAGTATCCGATAAGTATGACGGCGACGATGAATATAAACAGTGTCATAATAGTTCTCCTTTGTATAAGTTCAACATACATTATACACATTAGCGGGCATTATGTCAATAGGGCCGGCAGCGATCCCCTTCCGTACAGACGGCATACACGCTTCTGCGGGCGTGCAGTTCGCATATTCACAAAAAAATCATATACATTGTGTCCTTTTTTTCAAGTTCTTCGGTTAAACATACATAAGGTGATAAACCACCGACGCTCAAGAATTGACATTCACGAAACATTGGATATGAGCTGCGGCAGCTCACATTCTATGTTTCGTTAATGATGTATTCCGAGCGCATAACATTAAGAGGAGGATTATTATGTACACGACAAAACAACGCCTATTTACAAAAATGACTGCGGGCGTCTTGTCAGCGGTCATGTCGGTCTCCGCCCTGTCTTCGGGCATAGGCGCATTCGCTGAGGAATACGGCGGCATTAAGTATCAGTCCAATGGCGTCCATCTCGGAATGAGCGGCGATGAATTCCTGGATGAGGATACCTGCAGCTATGGATCTGTCCCGCCCGAGATAGCTCCTATAATAGATGCGGGTATTAGCGCACTTGGCGATCTCATACCCGGAGGCTCCATCGTGACCGGCTATCTGAGTCTGATCCTTGATAATCTTCTCGGTGGAGATGATCCCGACCCCACAGCAGCGAGCATAAACGATCTGAGAGAAGAGATAAACAGCAGGCTCGATGAGATCGAGTCGCGCATGGAGTCGGATAAGAACGAGATACTCGACCAGTTCACCAACGATCTGTATACTCAGGGTCTTGGTCATGC
>JAFPPJ010000104.1 GCA_017410745.1 Oscillospiraceae bacterium | reverse complement strand
GAGACAGGCATCAATACCTGCCATAAAGCCTTTTGCAAGTCCTTTGTTGCGCTTGAATGAAACTATATGATGAAAGCCAAGCTCACGCGCTCTTGCAACGGTATTGTCCTTGCTTCCGTCATTTATGATAAGATACTCTATTGTATCGATACCGTCAATATGCTTCGGAAGGTCGTTATACGCAAGTTCAAGTGTTTTCTCCTCGTTATAGCATGGTATCTGAATGATAAGCTTCATATTTACATTCCTTTCTATCAATTTGCAGGCGAAAAGCGTATCGACTGCAATGCTATTCCAAGCTGACGTGAGTCAACAGGATTAGACAGTGAAGCGCTCCAGAGAGGACTCTGTATCTCAAGGATATTTTCTCCGTCCTCTATCTGCTCACTTTTTATCTCAAAATGAAGCGGTTGTCCGTTATTTGCCTCTGATATGGTCTGCGTGCCAATCTCCTCGCCGTTCATAAAGAGAGTAACATCAACGTGGTCTCTGCCAATTTTATCAAATGGGATACCACAGCCGAATTCCATAGTTATGTCATAGTCACCCGGGAAAAGTCCGCATTCAACCTGAGCCTTTTCGCTGTCTGTCCAGCAGAAATAGCTTTCAAGCTGTGATACGCCGCTCATCTTTCCATAGTCGCCTGCGGCTGTATACATAAAGCGGTATTTATCATAGGAATAAACTCTGATATCCTCCTCGGTCACCCAGTATTCACGAGGGAACGGCATAAGCCATCTCTTATGCACGCCGTCGTCCTCTGTATGGTGTATCTTGTTGGAATATACAGTTGAGTAATCATCCTTGTCCAGCGGTATATCCGTAATAACAAGAACTCTGCCGTATCTTGCCGCCAATCTGTCTATCTGCTCTGTATCCTCCTTGTACTCGGGGATAACGGTCGCACCTGTCATGCTGCGTACAGGCAGCCACAGTCTTGAAGCATATGTGGGAGATACCACAACACAGTCGCTCTCATCGACAAAATCGGCAATATCTTCGATAATGCTCCATTCCATACGCGAGTCGTCCTTGTTGAGCATAAGGAATTTGTCCGTCTTAACAACATACATAAGTCCCACAGCCGTAACGGGTATGAGCACCTTTGCGCCTGCACGGTCAAGTGCCGCAGCACTGAATATGACCGCAATAGGAATGAACGGTGTGAGGTAGCGCGAGTAATAGAAGTAATACTGTATATCATATCGCAGGAATGCAGAATATACAAGTATACAGTAGAAGAACATGAGGAAAAGCACCAGTCTTGACTGACGCTCGGCGAAATGTTTTGCATATATGACCGCAAATACCATTCCGAGGGGCATGAGGATAAGTCCTGCGTTTCCTATAAAGCCCCATAATGCAAGGTGGCTTGCCTTGAACCAGTCGCTGTACTTCATAAATGCTCTTACTATGATGTAAACGCATGGAAGTATCACCATAAGGCGCAGAAGAAGCAGAAATCCCTTTGAAGCAGCCGCATCACGGGTAAACTTTATGCTGCTGAAATCCTTTTTGGTGCGCTTCTTTACTATCAGTGAAAACAGTATTACTGCAATTGCAGCTCCTGCCGATAATACAGATACTACCACAGGAAGGTTTGTAACATCTATACCGCCTACAAATACAGGACTGTAGTTGTTCATGGTGTAGAAAGGCTGTATATGCCTCATCATGAAGAAGCTTGCAAGATAACCAAGTATGGTCACAGGCATGAGAACAGCGTACTGTCTCTCTCTTGTGAACACATACATACCGCCGTATATCAGCACAAACATCGGTATCATGGTATATATGGATACGTGATAGCAGGCAAATACCGCTATTGGTATCACTGAAAGCCATTTATGCTTAGGGTCATCATCATCAGTCATAAAGTAAAGGAACGTCACAGGTATGAGAGTAAGTCCCATCTCTGTAAGCGCTGCCTTTGATGCCCAGATTATTATGGGAGCAAATGCCGCGGCTGCGCAGGCACAGGCACAGGCAGCAGGCTTCAGCTTTAAATTGCGGCACACAAAGTATACGATGAATACAAAGCATATGAAAATAAGAGTTTCAAAGCCCTGCATATTGCTCATGCCGAAAATCGTTCCCCACATGGCAAGAAGTGCGGAATATGTGGGTATACCGTGGATAATTCCCGATACACGGCTCACGTTCCTGTCGAACACGGTCTCGGGATAATTTGCAGACGGGATATCATAGCCTCTGAGATAATTCCTTGCACCGAACAGGAAATGATCGCGCTCTTCGTCGTCGCCAAGCTCATGATACTCGGAAAAATCCTTCTGTCGCTTGGTATCGCCGTTCATAAAGAGTATAGCCTGTGTCTGGTATACGCCCTGATCCTGTCCCATGCCGAAAAAGTCGTTTTTCTGAGAAACGATCGGCACAGCAAGTATACATACTATTACAGGTATCAGCATATCCTTCAGTGAAAAGTC
>JAFPPJ010000103.1 GCA_017410745.1 Oscillospiraceae bacterium | reverse complement strand
GTGATATACTGCTCGATGACCATGACGGCGGATGTGTGCTGTATGAGAAGCGGACACTTGTAGAAGCACTGATAGGACAAAAGGGATGTTGAACATGGACATTAAAGAGATCATCAGGACAAGAAAAAGCGTGCGCACATTTGACGGTACGGCAGTCACCGATGCGGAGAAAGAGAAGCTGAATGAATATATCGGCACGATAGACACGCCCTATGATATACCCGTGAAGTTCGTGCTGCTCGATGTAAAGGAGCACGGCTTGTCAAGCCCTGTCATACAGGGAGCACAGCTGTATATCGCGGGCAAGGTGCAGAAAGTTCAGCACAGCGAGGAAGCTTTCGGGTATGCGTTTGAGAAGCTGGTGCTGTATGCATGGTCGCTCGGCATAGGCACCACATGGATAGGCGGCACTATGGACCGCAGGGCATTTGAACGTGCGGCGGGGCTAAAGGACGGAGAGATCATGCCCTGTGTGAGCCCACTCGGACATCCCTCGCCTAAGCGCTCTGTAAAGGAAGTGGCTATGCGCGCGGCAATAAAGGCGGACAAGAGAAGACCTGCGGACGAGCTTTTCTTTGACAGAGACTTCGCATCGCCTTTGCAGGAAGATGATGAGCTTATCACGGCGGGACTTGAAGCGGTAAGATATGCTCCTTCTGCGGTGAATAAGCAGCCCTGGCGCATCGTGAGATGCGGCAGACAGTACCATTTCTATGAGAAGCATGGCCTTCGCGGTGCGGATGCGCTGTGGGATGTGCAGAAGGTGGATATGGGCATAGCGCTGTGCCATTTCATGACCGTCACCGGAGGCAGGCTGAGCATATCCGCGCCGTCCATTGAAGCTCCGCAGGATACAGAGTACATCGCCACAGTCATATGCTGATACACACGCCCTTTCATCTGCATGAAAGGGCGAATTTTATATATATGATATGTGTATGATACCGACCTACAGGCAATTATCAGCAAATCGGCTGCGGGCACAGTCCGCATATTTTGCTTGATTTATCATATGTGTTGTGATATAATGATACTTGATCAAAAACTACGGCGGTGACAGTATGAATGAAGAAATAGCGTTTAATGAGATACCCGAGGGAGCGGTGCTTGTCGATATACGCGATAAGTATTCCTATTCCTTCGGTGCGGTGGAAGGCTCGGTGAATATCCCCGAGGATGAACTGGATGAGGGCATAGCGAAATATCCGGAGGGCACGGACTTCGTGCTCATATGCCGTTCGGGCGTGATAAGTGCGGATGCGGCGCGCTCACTTCGTGACAAGGGCATAAGTGCGGCAAGTCTTGCGGGGGGCTATGTGTCGTGGCTCGCAGACTCCCTTGCATCGCGTGATGAGCTTGCGGAAAAGGCTCTGCGCTCGCTTCGCAGCACCTACAGCTATAAGATCATGAGCAAGGCAAAGCAGGCCATAAAGGAATACGATATGCTGCGCCCCGGAGACAGGGTGGGAGTATGCATATCGGGCGGCAAGGATTCCATGCTCCTGGCACTCATCATCAAGGAGCTGCATCTGCACGGCAATATACCCTTTGAGCCTGTGTATATGGTGATGGATCCGGGCTACAGCAGGGAAACAAGAGCGCAGATAGAGGAAAATCTCCGCATACTTGAAATACC
>JAFPPJ010000102.1 GCA_017410745.1 Oscillospiraceae bacterium | reverse complement strand
GAGAAGGACGGTCTGCACTTCAAGCCTGCCGCATATCACATAATGCTCCGTCAGGTGCAGGATGATACGGAGAAGTATGAGGAAAAGAAGGAAAAGGAAAAGAAGCCGGAGGACGTCGCTGTTCAGACAGAAGTTTCTTCCGATATTGTGACGGATTCTGCCGACAATAAGGATGCAGGGGCTGTACAGGCAGAGGAGACGACCGTGAGTGAGACGGTGACTGTCGGGACCACAGCAGAAACTGCTGCCGAGACGACCGTACAGACCACTGCCGCAGCGACAGTGACAACTACGGTGACAACGACCGAAACAACAGCCGATACCACACCCAAGACAGCATCTGCCGTGACCACGACCGCTGCAGAAGAAACAGCCGCATCGGAAACATCCGAAGAGACTACGACCACGGGCTTTATCCCTGCGATATGGAGAAAGAATGTCTGATGAAGACAAATTACCAGCTGATGCTCGATCACACGATAGAGGAGCTCAGGGCTGAAGGGAAAGTACCGACGCTGCTGCTCCATGCATGCTGTGCGCCCTGCTCCACATATGTACTCGAATATCTGTCGGAGTATTTCAAGATCACGGTATTCAGCTTCAACCCGAATATATACCCTGCCGAGGAATTCTACAAAAGGGTCAGCGAGCAGGAAAGGCTCATAGGCGAGATGGAGTTTGCAAACCCCGTAGGCTTCATCGGGTCGGAGCATCAGAGCGAACGCTTCTACGAGGCGGTCAGGGGATATGAGGACACCGGCGAGAGAGGCTACCGCTGCTATCTGTGCTACCGCCTCAGACTTGAGGAGACAGCGCGCCTTGCAAGGGAAAAGGGCTTTGATTACTTCACCACCACATTGTCCATAAGCCCGCTCAAGGATGCGGACTGGCTCAATGAGATAGGCATTGCGCTTGCCGATGATCACGGCGTGAAGTATCTCTGCTCCGATTTCAAGAAGCGAAACGGATATAAACGCTCCACGGAGCTTTGCAAAAAATACTGCATATACAGACAGGATTACTGCGGATGCGTATTCTCCATGCAGGAGAGCGAACAGCGCAGACGCGCGCGGGAGGAGAACGATGTTCAGAAAACTCTTTGATACTATCGCAGGACATGAAAAGAAGCTGTCCGTCACAGGTACAGCCATAGCCTGCGCGATGTCGTGTCTCACCTGCAGCTTCTGGCAGTACGAGGGATATCTCTCACCTCATGTGATAGGCTTCCTCAAGGGATTTGCTGCTGTCGTGATGATAGCGGTATGGGTGTATTCGTCATTTGCCAACGGCCTTGCCAGGCGGGTATCCTTTGCGGTGTTCACTGCGCTCTACTGGGTAGTGCCATTTATAGTGGCGGATATCGCAGACGGCATGACAGACCCGCGCACATTCAATATACATGTGTTCGTGGCGGGAGAATACTGCAAGCTGCTCGGCATAGATGCGCTGTGTCTCACTCCCTTCGGCAAGCTGTCGCCCGAGGCCGGCTGCGTGGCATTTTCGTCCTTATGTCTTGTGATATTCCTGATCGCTATGTTCGTGGGCGGTGCGAAAGGTCTGCCGCAGGAGCAGGAGAAGCACGAGGAGATGCCGGCACAGCCCCAGAAGGAAGAAGTACCGGTATTCGCAGAGTCTGCGGATAAGTGATGACAACAAGCTTTGAAACGATGCATCCCCGACTTTACTGCCGGGGATCACTAATAGAAGAGGGTAATGATGAAAGCACTTGTATTATCGAGCGGCGGTGTTGACAGCACCACACTGCTTGCAATGGCGTGTGAGCGCTTCGGCGCGGAGAACGTAGTGGCGATGTCGATATACTACGGACAGAAGCATTCTCGCGAGCTTGAAGCTGCGGACAAGGTGGCAAAGTACTATGGGGTCAGACATATCTCGTCCGATTTGTCCGAGATATTTGCCGCATCCGACTGCACTCTGCTCAAGGGCAGAGGGGATATACCGCATGAGAGCTACGCAGAGCAGCTCGCTCAGACTAACGGCTCGCCCGTATCCACATATGTGCCCTTCAGAAACGGCCTGTTCCTTTCGGCGGCGGCAAGCGCTGCGCTGTCGGAGGGCTGCGGCGTGCTGATGTACGGTGCACATGCGGATGATGCGGCGGGGAATGCATACCCGGACTGCTCGGAGGAATTTGTCAACGCTATGGCAAGAGCCATATCCCTTGGCACGGGCGGGGAGCTGACACTTGAAGCGCCCTTCGTCAACCTCAACAAGACGGAAGTGGTGAAGCGGGGCAAGGCGCTCGGCGTGCCCTACGAGATCACATGGTCGTGCTATGAGGGCGGAGATGAGCCCTGCGGGAAGTGTGCCACCTGCCTTGACAGGATAAGGGCGTTCCGCGCCAACGGCATCATGATAAACTGAAAACGAAAAACCCGAACATCATGTTCGGGTCTTTTAATAGCTGAGGTCATAGCTGCCTGCCTCCGAGGCGCTCCTCGGGTAGCTGCCTACATATCGGTCGGCGGGCTTCTTAGCCCAGCGTGCATCATTCGGAAGTCCCTTCGGGTCGATACGGATGGAAGTGTATCCCGATGCGGACGATCTGCTGCCTATCATGCTGAGAAGGGCATCTTCGAGATGTCGCCCGTCAGTGACATAGGTGTCGGGTATCTGCCTTGCTTTCAGACATATCTCGTTATATGTGCCGCCGGGTACCGGTTTGTCGTCTGCCTGACAGCTTGTACAGTAGGTGGCGGCGGACTCAAATGCGAGCTTGGCATTTGAATTAGCCGTAGCAAGCTTGGAGGAACTGACATAACCTGCAAGAGTAGGTATAAGTATTGCGGCAAGTATAGCTATTATCAATATGACGACGATGATCTCGATCAGTGTAAAGCCCTTTAGTCTCATACGTTCACCCTCACGCTGCTTACGGGTTGAGACCTTGTGCGGACTTGTCGGTGTATTCGCCGGGATAGTGGCCTACAAAGAGATCTGTGCCCGTCTTTGCCCACTTTGCTTCCTCAGCGATGCCTGCGCCATTGGTAGAGACTTCTGCGTAGCCGCCGCCGTTGCCCGTAGAGCCCATCATAGACTGAAGTGCCCTCTCAAGATCAACGCCGTCGCGTTCGTATGCCTGACCCGGAGTGGTATTTCGCATATCCACAAGTACATGCTGCAAAACACATGGATGACCGTTGGTATCGCATTCGATGCAGTATGTAGCAGTGTTCTCGTATGCGAGCTTTGCGTTAGCGTTAGCCGTATTGAGCTTGGATTTGCTGACATACCCTGCCAGGGACGGCACCAGTATAGCAGCAAGTACGCCAATGATAGCGATCACGACGATCAGTTCGATAAGCGTGAAACCTTTGAGCTTCATTTACAGCGCCCCCCTCTTAAAATTTTCCGTAGTTTTTCCGATGCTTCCGGTCATGCGGAGAAACCTCTGTTTATACTGGTATTATATATCATAAATTTCATCTTGTCAATAGGTTTAGCAAAAATAATTGCAATTTTTTAAGTAAAAATATGTGAATAATAATTGTAATAAATACTCAATTTGAAACCTTATACAATAATTGCACTGAAATTGCACTGATACTTGACAAATCGGGGCATATGTGATATAATAAGATGTTCAACGCATACGTTCGACAAAAATGTGCAGGCCGCAGGATGCGGCTTGTGATATATCATCAAGCGCTGCAGGCAGGCGGATACTGCCGTGCGGCAAAAAAGAACAGGGAGCGATATTATGGAATGGACAGGGCTTAACGAACTGCGCGAGAAGTATCTGAGCTTTTTTGAATCGAAGGATCATCTGAGGATGGCGAGTGCGAGCCTGATACCGCAGGGCGACAACAGCCTTCTGCTCATAAACAGCGGCATGGCACCTCTCAAGAAATTCTTCCTCGGCACACAGACCCCGCCGAGAAAGCGCGTCACCACATGTCAGAAGTGCATACGCACGCCTGATATAGAGCGCGTGGGCAAGACATCTCGTCACGGTACATATTTCGAGATGCTCGGCAACTTCTCCTTCGGCGACTATTTCAAGAAGGAGGCTATCGCGTGGGCGTGGGAATTCCTCACCAAGGTGCTCGAGATCCCCGCTGACAGACTATGGATAACCGTATTCGAGAGCGACGACGAAGCAGAGCAGATATGGATGAACGATATCGGCATCCCCAAGGACAGGATCGTCAGACTTGGCAAGGCCGACAACTTCTGGGAGCACGGCTCCGGCCCCTGCGGCCCCTGTTCCGAGATACACTATGACAGAGGCGACGCATACGGCCCGCTCGAGAGCTTTGAACAGGCCAGCGACAATGACCGTATAATAGAGATATGGAACCTTGTGTTCTCGCAGTTTGACTCCGACGGCAACGGTCACTATGCCGAGATGGCGAACAAGAACATAGATACGGGCATGGGCCTTGAGAGACTTGCAGTGGCTGTTCAGGGCGTTGACAACCTCTTTGAGGTGGACACCGTACAGAATATAATGAAGCATATCAGCCGCATCGCAGGCGTGACCTACAAGCAGGATGAGAAGGCAGACGTATCGCTTCGCGTTATCACCGACCATATCAGATCCACTACCTTTATGGTAGGCGACGGCGTTACCTGCTCGAACACGGGCAGAGGCTATGTGCTCCGCAGACTTCTCAGACGTGCTGCTCGTCACGGCAGACTGCTCGGCATAAAGAAGCCCTTCCTCTATGAAGTGGCAGATACCGTTATAGATGAGAACAAGTGCGCATATCCCGAGCTCGAGGAGAAGCGCGAATATATAAAGAAGCTGATACGCACCGAGGAGGAGGCGTTCGCCAAGACCGTTGACGGCGGCATGGATATGCTCGAAAGGCTCCTTTCGGGTATCTCCGAGGGCGGCATGCTCGCAGGCGAGGATGTATTCAAGCTTTCCGATACCTATGGCTTCCCCATCGACCTCACCCGTGAGATCGCTGCGGAGAGAGGCATCTCTGTAGACGAGGAGGGCTTCAAGACTGCACTGTCCGAGGCTCGCCGCCGTTCAAGAGAGGACAGGCTCGCAAAGGGCGGCTCATCATGGGATGAGAGCGTGCTTGCAGGCATCAGCACGGGCAAGACCGAGTTCACGGGCTATACAGGCACCGAGAACAGCGCAAAGGTAGTCGCTATATACCGCGAGGGCGAGAGCGTACAGAGCATATCCGAGGGCGACGAGGCTGTAATCATACTCGACAGGACTCCCTTCTATGCAGAGAGCGGCGGACAGGTAGGCGACACGGGCTTCATAACCATCGGTGAGTCCTCCTTTGCCGTTACCGATACACAGAAGAACCCCAACGGCGTATATATGCACTTCGGCACGGTCGCAGACGGCGGCATATCCGCAGGCGATGAGGTGCATGCTGCAGTCGATGCTGCACGCCGCCAGGCTATAATGAAGAACCATACATCCGTGCATCTGCTGCAGGCAGCACTCAGAAAGGTGCTCGGCGACCATGTGCATCAGGCAGGCTCCTATGTAGATGACAAGAAGGGACGCTTCGACTTCTTCCACTTCGAGGCTGTAAAGCCCGAGGAGATAGCTGAGATAGAGGCTATAGTAAATAAGGAGATACTCGAGAGCATACCTGTCATCACCCGTGAGATGCCCATAGACGAGGCTAAGAAGCTCGGCGCTATGGCACTCTTCGGCGAGAAGTACGGCGATATCGTCCGCGTAGTATCCGCAGGCGATGTATCCGTTGAGTTCTGCGGCGGTACTCATGTTGACAATACGCTCAGGCTCGGCCTTTACAAGATAATATCCGAGAGCTCGGTAGCTGCCGGCGTAAGACGTATAGAGTCCATCACCTGCGGAGGCGTGCTCGATCTGCTCAACAGGTATGAGCGTCTGCTCGGCGAATCCGCTGCTGCTCTCAAGGCTTCCTCCATCGAGGATGTGCCCGCAAGATGCGCTGCGAACGTATCTCAGATAAAGGAGCTCACCCGTGAGAAGGCAGAACTCGAGAGCGAGCTTGCATCCGTGAAGACAGGCGACATCATGTCCGGCGCTGTCACCGTAAACGGCATACGCATCACCACCGTTGAGGTGAAGGATGTGCCCAAGGCTGCTCTTCGCACCATGGGCGATGATGTAAAGGACAAGTATCCCGATGCTGTAGTGCTATTTGCAGATGAGGATCAGGGCAGCACCGCTCTGCTCTGCGTATGCGGCAAGGATGCAGTTGCGAAGGGCGCAGACGCAGGCAAGATCATCCGCGAGACTGCGGCTGTAACAGGCGG
>JAFPPJ010000009.1 GCA_017410745.1 Oscillospiraceae bacterium | reverse complement strand
TAAAGAGCGCAGTGGATATACCGCTTGTGGCTGATATACACTTTGACTACCGCATCGCCATTGCCTGTGCTGAGGCAGGTGTGGACAAGATACGCATAAATCCCGGAAATATCGGCGGTGAGGACAGGGTAAGGGCTGTAGCGGATATATGCAGGAAAAAGCATATCCCCATAAGGATAGGCGTAAATTCGGGCTCCCTCGAAAAGGAACTGCTCGAAGAATACGGCAGCCCATGTGCCGATGCTCTGGTACAGAGTGCTGTCAACCATGCGGCGCTGCTTGAAAAGTATGATTTTGATGATATCGTTATATCCATAAAGTCCTCGGATGTGCCGACTATGATAAGTGCCTACCGCCGTGCAAGGGAAAGGATGCCTTATCCGCTTCATCTCGGTGTTACAGAGGCAGGCACGGAACGTATGGGGATAATAAAGTCGGCGGTAGGGATAGGCTCACTTCTGTGTGACGGCATAGGCGAGACTATACGCGTATCCCTTACGGATGACCCGGTAAAGGAGATCGCCGCGGCAAAGGATATACTCCGTGCAATAGGCATGTACGGCGGTGCAAGGCTCGTATCATGCCCTACCTGCGGACGCACGCAGATAGACCTTATCGGCCTTGCGAAAGAGGTCGAGAAGCGCATAGCCGATATAGATGCGGATATCACGGTGGCAGTCATGGGCTGTATAGTAAACGGCCCGGGTGAGGCGCGCGAAGCTGATATAGGCATAGCTGGCGGAAACGGCCGTGCGGTGATATTCAAAAAGGGCGAGAAGCTGTGTACCGTAGATGAAAAGGATGCACTCGATACTCTCATGAAAGAGATATACCGGATGACAGGGGAAAAGATATGATAGTCAAGGAGCTTTTTGACGGGATAGATATGCCCAATCCTGTCGGCAAGGGCGAGATGCTGAAGCTCGTCTCGGACAAGGCAGGGAAGAAGGTCAGCGTATTCGCTAAATTCAACTGTCTGATAAGCTGCGAGAATGCACGGACTTTTGAGGATAATGCAGTAATGGCGCTGGGTATAGACGATCTCACGCTTGAGTGCAGATATACCCCGGATATGTTCGAGCCTAAGTATGTATCCGAGATAGTACAGCGCCTTAAAAGAAGGCTGCCTCTCATAAACGGACATTTTGACGGTGCGCTTTACTGGACGGAGGAGAATACTGTCGTCATACGCATAAAGCACGGCGGTGTACAGCTCCTGTCTAAGGAGAATTTCGAGGGCGTGCTCGCCGATGAGATAAACAGGCAGTTCTCATCTAAGTATACCGTGAGGCTCGTGCGTGAGGAAGGACACGAGGACAGCGACGATGAACGCATGAGACTTGCATACGAGCAGACCATGACCGCTCCCGAAGAGCCTCCCGAACAGCCTGTGGTATATTCCACGGGTATATCAGATGAAAATACTGTCACGGTGGACTTCCGCGAGCTCCCGATAGAATCGGACGGCGCTCAGGTAATAAAGGGCAAATTCATCCATGCTGACAAGGTAAAAAGCATCGGTGAGCTTACCGAGCCCATGAGGGATATAACCATATTCGGCGATGTATTCGACTATGCCGAGAAGGAGATACACAGCAAGAAGGGCGAGGACAAGCGCATCATTACCGTGAGCATCACCGATTACTCCGGCTCTGTGAACATAAAGGCGTTCCAGGATCAGAGCGAGGAGAACCCTCTTGCCGCGCTGAAAAAGGGCACATCCGTGGTATGCCACGGCAAGCTTGATTTTGATAAGTTCGACAATGAATTCGTCTTCACCGCCTATGACATCATGACGGTAAAGAGGAAGAAGAGACAGGACAAGTGTGAGAACAAGCGCGTAGAGCTGCATATGCATACCAACTATTCCACGATGGATGCCATGAATACCGCAAAGGATCTTATCAACAGGGCGTATTCATGGGGGCATAAGGCTATTGCGGTGACGGATCACGGCGGAGTGCAGGCATTCCCCGAAGCAGTCGCTGCCTGCGAGGATATACGAAAGAACGGCGGCGATATAAAGATAATATACGGCTGCGAAGCATACAGCGTGAATGATATGGTCAATGCCGTGCGTGTATACAAGGATAAGCCCATCAGGGGAGAAATGATAGTATTCGACCTTGAGACCACAGGATTTTCCGCACAGGACGACCGTATAATAGAATTCGGTGCTGTAAGGCTGCGCGACCTTGAACTCTGCGATGTGTTCAATTCCTTCTGTGACCCGGAGCGGCAGATACCCGAAAGGATAACCAAGCTCACAGGCATAACACAGGATATGGTAAAGGGCGCTCCCACAGAGCGTGAAGCACTGCTGCAGTTTATCGAGTACTGCGGTGAAGAGCCCGTGCTTATCGCACATAATGCGGGCTTTGATACCTCATTTATCAAGGCTGCCTGCCTCAGACAGGGGATAGATTTCAAGTTCTCCGTTATAGATACGGTGGTAATGTGCAGAAGCATGCTGCCCGAACTCAACAAGCACAAGCTAAATATCGTAGCAAAGCATCTTGAACTTGGTGAATTCGATCACCACAGGGCATTTGAGGATGCCAAGATGCTCGGACGCATATATATAAAGCTTGCTGCGAGGCTCGAGGAAGAAAAGAACTGTACAAAAATATCACAGATAGATGAGATGATGAGCGGAGTTGATGCGAGAAAACTCAGACCCTATCATCAGATACTGCTCGTCCGCAATAATGCGGGACTTAAAAATCTCTACAAGCTGGTGTCCTACGGACATCTGAAATACTATTCGAGAGTGCCCAGGATACCCATGTCGGAGCTTATGACGCACAGAGAGGGTCTGATAGTGGGAAGTGCCTGCGAATCGGGTGAGCTCTATACCGCAGTAAGAGACGGCAGACCCTGGGATGTGCTTCTTGACATCGCATCGTTCTACGACTATCTTGAGATACAGCCGTGGCAGAACAACGAATTTCTCATACGCGATGAAGACTATGACAATATTCGCAGCAAAGAAGACCTGTGGGAATTCAACCGCACCATCGTCAAGCTCGGCGATGCTCTCGGCATACCCGTGTGCGCTACCTGTGACGTGCATTTCCTCGATCCCGAGGGTGCTGTGTTCAGGAAGATACTTACCTATGAGAAGTTCTCCGATGCGGAGAATCAGCCACCGCTGTATCTGCGCACTACCGATGAGATGCTCGAGGAATTTGCGTATCTCGGCGAGGAAAAGGCATACGAGGTAGTTGTCACAAATCCCAATCTTATCGCGGATATGGTGGATAATGACATAAAGCCCATCCCGCCCGGAACATATACTCCATCCCTTGACAACGCAGAGGAGGAGCTGCCGAGGATCACATGGGAGCGGGCAAAGCAGGAATACGGCGATCCGCTGCCCGAGATAGTGCGTGCAAGACTTGACAAGGAGCTCACATCCATTGTCAAGAACGGATTTGCCGTGCTGTACATGATAGCACAGAAGCTTGTGGCAAACTCAAACGAGAACGGATATCAGGTGGGATCGAGAGGTTCTGTAGGCTCGTCATTCGTGGCGAATATGTCGGGTATATCCGAGGTAAACTCACTGCCGCCGCACTATATATGCCCCAACTGCAAGAAGAGCGAATTCATAACCGACGGCTCGGTAGGCTCGGGATATGACCTGCCTCCCAAGAAATGCCCCGAATGCGGCACCGAATACCGCCGTGAGGGACATGATATCCCATTTGAAACGTTCCTGGGATTCAACGGAGACAAAGCACCTGATATCGACCTTAACTTCTCCGGCGAATATCAGCCCTATGCCCATGAATATACAAGAACACTGTTCGGCAGCGAGAACGTGTTCAAGGCGGGCACTATCGGTACGGTGGCTGAAAAGACAGCATACGGCTTTGTCAAGCACTATCTCGAAGCCATAGGCAAGACTGTCACCCGCGCGGAGGAGAACAGGCTCACCCTCGGCTGTACAGGCGTAAAGCGCACCACAGGACAGCATCCCGGAGGAATGGTCGTAGTGCCCTCCGATTACGAGGTGTATGATTTCACAGCGGTGCAGCGCCCTGCAGAGGATCCGAAGTCACATCTTGTCACCACGCATTTCGACTTCAACTCCATGCATGATACCATACTCAAGCTCGATGAGCTCGGACACGATGTACCGACAATATACAAGCATCTTGAAGATATGACGGGCATAGATACCCACACCATATTTCCCGCGGATGAAAAGGTCATGAGCCTGTATCAGTCACCCGAGGCACTTGGCGTTACTGCGGAGGATATAGGATGGAAGACGGGCACTCTCGGTATACCCGAGATGGGCACCGGCTTTGCGATGGGAATGCTTCTTGATGCGAAGCCCACCAAGTTCTCCGACCTGTTGCAGATATCGGGTCTGTCACATGGTACGGATGTATGGCTCGGAAATGCACAGGAACTGATAAAGAACGGCATATGCACAATATCCGAGGTAATAGGCTGCCGTGACGGTATCATGACCTATCTTATCTATCACGGTGTAGACCCCAACCTGTCGTTCAAGATCATGGAGATCACCCGTAAGGGAAAGGCTCCTAAGCTCCTTACGGAAGAAATGAAGCAGACCATGAGGGATCACGACGTACCCGAATGGTATATCGACAGCTGCCTTAAAATAAAGTACATGTTCCCGAAAGCCCATGCAGCCGCATATGTCATTGCTGCGAACAAGCTTGCGTGGTTCAAGGTATATCATCCCGTGGAGTTCTATGCTACCACATTCACTGTAAAGGGGCAGGTGTTCGACCCCGAGATAGTTATGCTCGGCAGAAGTGCCGTACAGCATAAGCTCAAGGAAATAAACGATCCGTCCCTTCCTCATACAGCAAGGGATAAGGATCTCGGAGAAATGCTGATGCTTGTCAATGAGATGATGGCACGAGGGATAAAATTCCTGCCCGTTGACATCATGAAGTCCGATGCCACAAGATTCACGGTGGAGGACGGCAGCATAAGGATGCCTATTTCCCGTGTATCGGGCGTAGGCGAAGTTGCGGCGAAGATACTCTGCGAGACGGTAAAGAAGGGCGAATTCATATCGGTGGAGGATCTTGCGGAAACTCCAGGAGTAGGAAGATCGGTAATGGAGAAGCTCGAATCTATCGGAGCAACAGGAGATCTGCCTAAATCGGTACAGATGTCGCTGTTCTGATAATGCAGTCAAGCGACGACAGAGAGGCGGATATATGGAAGATATGACAGTGCCCTGCAGCGAAGGGCTCATAAGTATCCGTGTGGGTGCGATCATAATGAAGAACGGCAGGCTGCTCATGGCTCACAATGACCGTGAAGATTATCTCTATACAGTAGGCGGGAGAGTGAAGTTCGGCGAGACTGCTGAGGAAGCGGTAATCCGCGAGGTAATGGAGGAAACGGGCGTTCGCCTTGAGACAGAACGTCTCGGATTTATCAATGAGAATTATTTTTACGGTGATGCCCCGTCTAATATGGGCAAGCTGATCTATGAGATAGGCTACTATTTCTATATGAAGGTGCCCGATGATTTTGAGCCTGTGAGCCGGGATTTCATGGAGGGCAGCGTCACTGAGCATCTGGTATGGGCAAGCCCCGATGATGATATCACCATGTATCCGACATTTTTCAAGACAGAGCTTAAAGACAGGCATGAAGGCGTGAAGTTCTTTTCCAACGACGAAAGGTGAAATATGCACAGTATAACGGAAATACCCGCATGGAACAGACTTATGAAGCGTATAGTATGGCAGCAGATAGGCGATGTGAAGGGCCTGCGTATACTCGATTTCGGGAGCGGGCAGGGGATAACGGCAGATCATTATGCAGCGGACAATACAGTTGTAGCTGTTGAGCCCTCGGAGGAGATGCTCAAAGATGCATGGAGAGATCATCCGTATGAACAGATCGTCGGCGATATCTCCGCTGTCAACGAAATGGAGACCGACAGCTTTGATATGGTCATTTGCCATAACGTGCTCGAATATATCGACAATAAGTTCGAGGTGCTCAATGCTCTTGCGTGTGTGCTCAGACCCGGCGGAAGACTATCTGTCGTGAAGCACAACCGTGCGGGACGAGTGATGCAGATGGCAGTCCTGCTCGATGATGCGGACAAGGCAGAGGCTCTGCTCGACGGACACAACAGCGCCGCATCGAAGTTCGGCGAGATACGCTACTATGAGGATGAGGACATATCCAACTGGATGAGCTGTCTTGAACTGAAGGAAAATTACGGTATACGCACTTTCTGGGATCTGCAGCAGAATCAGGAAAAGCACTCCGATGAGGAATGGCAGAAGAGAATGGCACAGCTCGAGATGAGAGTGTCGCAAATAAGTGAGTACAGGAAGATAGCCTTCTTCCATCATCTTATATATACAAAGAATATGGCGCTGCTGTAAGGCAGCGCTTTTGCATAACGGATCACAATAGATTTGTGCAATATGCCGGTATTCTCATAATGATTTCTTAATACTTGCGGTGGTATACTATACTCATCAAATGAAGGGAGCGGTCTGAATGAAAAATACTATACTTTCCGCAAAGGGACTGTGCAAAAGCTTCGCTCACAACGGCGGACAGGTGCATATACTTACGGGACTTGACCTTGATATATATGAGGGCGACTTCACTATAATAATGGGTGCATCGGGTTCCGGCAAATCCACCACTCTTTATGCCCTGAGCGGTATGGACAGGGCAACGGGCGGACAGGTGATGTATAAGGGCGAGGATATAGTCAAGATGAGCGAAAAGAAGCTTTCTGCACTTCGCTGCACTGATTTCGGCTTCATATTCCAGCAGATGCATCTTGTGAGCAATCTCTCTCTTTTTGAGAATATCACAGTGCCCGGATATCTGAATGCCGGACGTTCTCCCGCAGATACTGACAAGAGAGCGGAGGAGCTTATGG
>JAFPPJ010000101.1 GCA_017410745.1 Oscillospiraceae bacterium | reverse complement strand
GATATTTTTCCATTCTTCTATTGTTCCCTGGAAAATGATCTCTGTATTGTATGACGAAAAAGCATGCTCTCCTATACTGGTGACACTCCGGGGTATAGTGACTCTTTTAAGTCCACTGCAGTAATAAAATGCATAATCTCTTATGCTGGTGACATTTCCGGGTATAGTGAGGCTCTGAAGTCCGGTGCAGTAGCCAAATGCCAAGTCTCCTATCTCAACGATACTGTCGGGAAGAGATACGGATGTCAGCTTTTCACACTCATAAAACGCATTCCCAGCCACATTTTCGATGCCATTTTCTATGACGACAGATGTGATATTATCACGGACCGAATACCAGGGTATATCTTGTAATTCAGTATAATCATCCACTCTGCCCGTGCCGCTTATGGTCAGTGTGCCTGTGGTGCTGTCAAACGCCCATGATGCGTGCTCGCCGCAGGTGCCGCTGTTTATGGTATCAGCGCTCACGCTTACCGCCGGCTCATAGCCCGCAAACGGTATAACGGGCAGTCCCGCCGTCATCGTGATCGCTACCGCCGCCGCTATTATTCCTCTTGTGACCTTTCTCACATTCATTCCTCCTCCATACACGAAAAACACACCTCGCTGTCTGCCGTGAAGTGCGTAACATGCATCTGTGAAAGGGACGCATTTATGCCGCTTGCATTGCACGGAGCATTGCGCGGACATATCACTGTCGGCCCCTCTGATAAGCCGCAGACCTCTGATGAACGAAGTTCCGGCTGTATCGGTATTATTTTATCACTTTGCACACAGCTTGTCAAGCCGTTTGCAGCGATTTATGAGATTTCTGCGCTGCCCTGCCGGTCAGAAGATATCTCATTGGCAATAATATAAAAATTTCATCCTACCTATTGCAATTTAATGTACATTATGGTATAATATATAGGTTGAATGACCTTAAGGAGGCTGATCCTAATGGACGATAATATGGAAAAGATAATGAATGATATATTCAGCAATGAGACCGACCTGCTCAGAACTTCCGTTTCAGGCGATACCATCACTATCTATCTCCCCGAGAGAGTCGAGACCAATAACGCCGACAAGATACTCAAGGACATCGAGAAGAACATCACTGACAGCGGCTGTGATAATATCGTCTTCGACTGCACAGGCACCAAATATGTGTCAAGTGCGGGTCTTCGCGTGTTCATGCGCGTGTACAAGAGCCACAGCAGCGTGAAGTTCATCAACCTCACTGAAGAGGTCACCGAGATCTTCGATATCACGGGCTTTATCAATATCTTCCTGTGATAGTGCGGGGTCTCCCGGAATCCCATATATACATAACTATAAAAGAGGTGAGTGCAGTGCCGTCAGGCGACAGTTGCGGTCAAAAGGGCGATAAACGAAGTGTTCCGATACGCATGTTCGTGGTATCTGCACCGCATGGTATCCGCGCACTTTAAGCATACCTCACCGTAGGTATGCCCTTTTGTCCTCCTAAAATAAGCAAAAGGAGGAAAGGGATATGGAAGAAGAGATCGTTTCTCAGGAAACGGCGGAGCGCCCCGACTATGAGCGCGAGATAATCGGGGTAATAACAGGCGGATTGGCGCCTAAGATAATGCAGCAGCGTCTCGATGACTATCACGGGAACGATATCGCGTCCGTTCTCGATGATATCGACCAGAAGAGCAGGCAGAAGCTTTTTCGTGTGTGCAAGGCTGCCATGGTCGCAGAGATATTCGAGTATATCGACGAGGATAAGGCAGGAGAGTACATCAATGAGATGGATCTTGCCAAGGCAGCTGCGGTAGTAAGCGAACTTGAGACGGATACGGCGGCGGCTCTGCTCCGCAGTATCAAGAGAGAGCGGCGCACCCTCATCATAGACACCCTCAAGCCCGACATCAGGGATGAGATAAAGCTCGTCGCATCATTCGACGAGGATGAGATAGGCAGCCGCATCACGACGAATTTCATAGTCATACATGAGACACTGAGCATCAAGCAGGCAATGAACGAGCTTGTGCGTCAGGCAGCCAAGAACGACAATATATCCACACTTTTCGTGATAGACGAAGATGAGAACTTCTGCGGAGCCATCGACCTCAAGGATCTTATCACCGCCCGCAGCGGCGATATCCTCGAGAACCTCGTCGTCACATCATTCCCGTATCTCTATGCACACGAGACCATAGACGAGTGTATAGAGAAGCTGAAAAGCTACTCCGAGGACTCCATACCCGTCCTCGACAATTCCAACCGCCTTATCGGTGTCATCACCGCCCAGAGCGTCATCGAGGTAGTAAACGATGAGATGGGCGAGGACTACGCGAAATTCGCGGGCATCACGGCGGAGGAAGACCTCAACGAAACTCTTGCCCACAGTATGAGAAAGCGTATGCCCTGGCTGCTGATACTTCTCGGCCTCGGTATGCTCGTTTCCGCCGTCATAGGTACATTCGAGAATGTAGTCCGTCAGCTCACACTGATAATGACGTTCCAGTCGCTCATACTGGGCATGTCCGGTAACGTAGGCACACAGTCCCTTGCGGTGACTTTGCGCGTGCTCATGGATGAGAGCCTTACCGTCAGGGATAAGACCCATCTTGTGCTAAAGGAGATGCGCGTCGGCCTGTCAAACGGCCTCGTGCTCGGCACTGCGAGCTTTATATTCCTCGGGCTCTATATCATGATGTTCAAGGGCAAGCCCCCCGAATTTGCATTTGCCACCTCCGCCTGCATAGGTCTTGCTATGGTCGTGGCTATGATGATATCGGCCACTGCCGGCACGGTGATACCGCTCTTCTTCAAGAAGATAAAGATAGATCCTGCCGTGGCGTCGGGTCCCCTTATCTCCACCATGTCCGACCTTGTTTCCGCAGTCACCTATTACAGCACCTGCTGGCTGCTGCTGATAAATGTACTGCACCTCCACAACCTATAGTCGGCACAGCCGACTGCGATTTCGTTGAAACTTGCCTGCAAGTCGGCAGCTTTCATACAAACAATATCCCCCGTCATACGGGCGTCTCTGATATAGAAGTTTTAAGCCATAGTATTTCTGATGTGTCGTCAGAAGTGCTATGGCGTTTTTATTGACAATGCAGCGATATTGTGCTATAATTGTTCTTGAAATAAAAGGAAGCGGGAGGTTCAGAATGAGCAAGCTGTGTAAAGACTATTTGATATTTACGTTTTCAATCATGCTTCTTTGTTGGGGCGCTTGCATCCTATGCAGTCTGAATGGAGTTGCATTGGATAAAAATTATCTATTATATATCCCGTATCTGTTAGGCGGATGGTCTCCTACAATTGCTTCCTATATCGCCCTAAAGAAGAATAAAGAGATTT
>JAFPPJ010000100.1 GCA_017410745.1 Oscillospiraceae bacterium | reverse complement strand
TGTCATCCACATCGAGGTATACATATCCGTCAACCGGCGCTGTCTCAGCCTTTGCGCCGTCTATCTCAAGGGTGTATCTGCCGCTCCATTTCGGGATGCGCACAGCGAGCCTGCCGCAGCCCTTAACAGTATAGCGCACCGTGAAGCCGTAGGGATACTCGGTCTCGCACACAAGCTCCATGCCGTTAGAGAAGGTCACTTTTCCTGCGGCGAACATATGGCAGAACGCAGTATCTCCGTCCTCACCGTAGGCGTATTTTCCGAAGGATGATATGAGCCTTGCGGCATTGGGCGGGCAGCAGGCGCAGGCATACCATCCGGGGCGCTGTGTAAGGTCGTGTCTGTGGGTCTGTGCCTTGCCGGATATGCCGGGTATGACTTCGAGAGGATTTACATAGAAGAAGCGCTTGCCGTCAAGCTGCATACCCGCAAGCACCGTATTGTAGAAGCACTGCTCCATAACATCGGCGTATTCTCCCCTGACCTCATTCGCAAGCATCTTCGATGCAAAGAACATCAGCCCGATAGATGCGCAGGTCTCTGCATATGCGGTGTCGGGCGGAAGATCGTAGTCAACGCTGAATGCCTCTCCGTGCACGGTGGAGCCGATACCGCCTGTGATATACATCTGCCGCTTGGTGATGCTGTCCCACAGCCGCCTGCAGGCAGCAAACAGCTCTGCATCATGAACAGTGGCGGCAAGGTCTGCCATGCCTGTATAGAGATATACCGCGCGCACCGCGTGACCCTTTGCGGTGTCCGCCTGTCTGAGCGGCACATCGCTCTGCTGATATGCCCCGTCCTTGCCGTCGCTCCCCCATACGCTCCACCCGCGGGATGCGGCTTCACGGGCATAATACTCTGTATCAGTACCCCTCACATCAATGAAATGACGGGCAAGCGCAAGACATTTCTCGTTGCCCGTAAGGCGGTACATCTTCATCAGTGCAAGCTCCACCTCGGGATGCCCGGGGAAGCCCTCGTGACCGTTCTCGATGAATACGCGGTAGATATGCTCGGCATTGCGCTCCATCACATCAAGCAGCTTGCGCTTGCCCACCGCCTCGTAGTATGCGCAGGCAGCCTCCATCATATGACCCGCACAGTAGAGCTCGTGCGCCTCGAGCAGATCTGTCCAGCGCTTCTCCCTGTCCTTTATGGTGAAATAGGTATCAAGATAGCCGTCTTCGTCCTGCGCCCCTGCGATAAGGTCGATGAGCTCATCCACCTTGCTTTCAAGCTCCTTGTCGGGGAAATTATGCAGGGAGTACGCCGCCGCCTCTATCCATTTAGCGGCATCGCTGTCCTGGAACACCATGCCGTAGAAGCCGTCGCCCACATCCTCGCCGCGAAGCGCCTTGCCCGCATTTATGAAGTTCTGCACCACATGGCTCTTTTCCGCTCCCTCTGCCCTGTCGCACAGCACCTCGTACTGATATGGTATAACGGTGTCCCTTACGAGCCGCTGATATTTCCCTATGAACCCGTCCGATCTGTATGCCTTCTGTGTTATCTGCTGAGAGCCCATGATATTCGTCCTTTCATCATGTAATATTATCCGTGTATGCGGACGCACCGCATCTGTGTTCTATTGATATAATGGCAGAACACAGGGAGAAATGCAATGTAAAAATATCTCATGTATATGGATAATCATCGCATAAAGAAACGGCTCAGACTTTCGTCCGAGCCGTGATAATCAAAATTTGTAGCCCTCGGGAGGGGGAACGCCCTTGCCGTATTTCTTTACCGAGATCTCCAGGAACAGCGGCTGCAGACAGAATACCAGCAGAAATCCCAGTATCATGCATATGCCGAAGGAGGGTCCCACCTCACGGATGAACACGGGCTTGCCCGCGAGCATACCGTTTCTTGCCGCAGTCATGCCTGCGATGCTCGCCTGCATCTCTGCGATGGCTGCCTGCTGCTGTGCAAGGCCCGATTCCTGCAGTGCCATACCTTCCCTTGCATCCTTTATCGCTTCTTCAAGGCCTACCGTACGCGCCGCAATGTCAAACTCCGTATCTTCGGAAGTAGGCTGCGCCTTTAGCTCTGCAAGCTCATTCTCAAGTTTTTCTATCTGTGCAATAAGGCCGTCATGCTCTGCGGAAAGCGCAGTGATCTGCTCAGAGAGCGTCGTCTGCTGATCGGTGAGATCGTTTATCTGCATCTCAAGGATCGCCGCCTGACGGTCTATCTCCGCCCTTGCGACAGTTGTCATGGTGAAGCACATCACCACCGTCATGAACGGCGTATAGACAATATCCCCGATCAGTGCGGACAGCACTCTGCCCTTGTAAGAGTTGCGGGCGGTCCCTGCTTTCGCACAGGCCTTGTCCGCGAGCCGCTTTACTGATATCACCGCTCCTATGCCCAGCGACAATACAAAGCTTATCACAAAGCTGAAGAACCAGCTTGTCACCTCAAAATGCCCCGACAGCAGCGAGCCGCACAGCGACATGCAAAGGCTCATGGACAATCCCATCAGCAGGTTCATCATAGCTTCTATCTTTTTCATATGACCTCCGTTTAGTCGAAGAAACAAACATCATATATATGATAACACGATACACCCGCTCTTGTCAATATGTCCCGCAACATTTTAGCATCAGTATTGAGTATAACTGTGCCCGAAAGACGACGCAGCCCCCTCGAAAACGAGAGGGCTGCAAGATCACGCTGTATAGACTACATTGTCCAGTAGTTGTACATCTCAAAGTAGAGTACAGCCGACAGGGATATGGAGCAGCATATGATATTGAGTATGTTCCTTACGGGCTGCGGCTTCATGCGCAGCAGACATATTATCGAATACAGCGCGGATAGGCCGACCACCGCCATGCATACCATCTGCATCACTCCAATGGCCGCACCGGCGCTGTACGCTATACCGCCCTTGTTCTCGGCATATGCCGCATATGTCGCAAGCATCAGCACCACGGAAACGAGCCGCGCGAAATGTCCTGCGAGTATCGATCTGTGGCCGGCGAAGGATATCTGCCTGCCGTGCTTTCTGAACTTGAGCTCTATCATGAAGATGAATACTGACACAGCCGCAAGCATCACATACAGCGTGAGAAGTATCAGCTTTATAAGATATGTGCCGTCATATATCAGATCGGTGGACGATATCGCTAGCCCGCTCCCGTCCGGATGTCTGCGTTCGCCGAACAGCTGCACAAAGTATTTGCTGTTCTCCATAGGATTCGGGTTCTTGACCACCAGCTGATGCACACCGCTGCCGTCATTCTGCATCTGCCCGCCGAGCTTTGATATATCTATCGCCTCGAGATACGGGGAGAAGCTGAGCATACCGCGAAATCTGGTGCGTGCAGGGAGATAGTAGCCCGTAATATCCTCATCGGTGCTGTCTGCCCCATACATCTCGGGAGAAAGACTTCCGAACACAAGATCGGGCACGTCATCGAGAAATGCGTTGCCTGCAGGCTCATTCACCATTATCACAAGTCCTGTGCGCGATACGGGATCAAAGCTCATATATGCCTGTCCTGCCATAGTAGCGCCGTTGTGGCCAAGGGTGCGCACAGCATGCTCCTCAAACCAGAGGCCGTGTGCATTTATCGGTATATCCGATGTGCCGTAATGATCGGTGGGGGTATAGAACATCTCCTGCGTGGACTTATCGG
>JAFPPJ010000099.1 GCA_017410745.1 Oscillospiraceae bacterium | reverse complement strand
CGCCGAATATGTTATAATAAAGAAGTGTATGATTTCATCGGGCACTGCCCGTTAACATAGGAGCCGCAGATGCAGCATTTAAAGAAAAGCTTTATCAACAGCCTGGTATCACTGATCTGTATGTTCAACGTGCTTATCGTCGTGCTGTTTATCGCAATGACATTTTTCATTACCAAGAGCAACAGCGACAGGAGCGTCCGCACCATGATGACCAATTCCGCGGTCACATCCTGCCGTTCCTTCGAGACATTCATAAGCCAGCTGAGCATATCCATGCAGTATTTCAAGCAGACCCCCGCCGCTGTCGGCTTCTTTGACGGCACGGGCACTACGGATGCGCTCGTTGAGGAGATGACGCACTTTGTGGACACCTCCGAAATGATAGACAATGTATGGTGCTTCTCATCAAAGGGACAGTGCGTGGACAAGAACGGCGAGGCAGACCCCTCGGAGCTGCTCAACATCCGCACGGACGGCACATACTCCATCACCTATACCGATACCATGGGCATGATAATGTCCTCTAAGTATCAGAACGGCGACAGCTCCGGCGTGGTATTCCTCAAGATAAACACCCCCTCACTCGGCGAGAACGTATCACTCAATCTCTCCAACGAGGGCGCATTCCCCGTGATATTCGACGACAAGGGGCGTGTGGTATATTCTCCCATAGGCGTGAATGCCCTCATGGACGGCGCAGATGTGTCCCTCAGCGAGATAGGCGTGACCGAGACCGGCAGCATACTCCGCTTCAACACGGGCAAGACACAGAATTTCTTTTACAACCAGAAGCTCTCAAACGGCTGGATAATCGCCGTACTCTTTGACGGCAGAGTTGCAATGGGCGACTTCTCCCGTCTCTATACACAGCAGGTGATAATCCTTGCCTGTCTTTTCGCCCTTGAGACCATCGCGACGCTCAACTCCATCAGGCACGAGGCAAAGGATATCCCCGAGATATCCGCATCCATCGCGCAGATATCCCAGGGCAACTACAACTTCCGCATCAATTCCACATCCGAAAATGAGATAGGACTTATAGCCAAATCGGTGGACGACCTCGCCCAGACGCTTCAGGACAAGAACGCCGTCATCGAGGACTATGTCAACCTCGACGCCACCACAGGCCTGTACAACCGATACAAGATGTACGAATACCTCGAGGATCTCGCAGCGGTGCGCGACGACAGCGACGACCGCTTCGCCCTCCTGTTCATAGACATCGACAACTTCAAGTGGGTCACCGAGACACTCGGTCATAAGCAGGGCGATGCGTTCCTGCACGAGTTCGGCCAGAGGATACACAATATAGTGCCGAGAGTATTCCGTTTCAGCGGCGATGAGTTCGTTGTGATCACCGAGCTTGAGGAGGAGGATTTCGAGACCCGCATCCGCGAGCTCATACTCAATATCAAGGAGCAGTTCCTTGAGCCCATCGAGCTCCTCGGAAGCAAGCTGTATGCGCAGTTCTCCGTAGGCATATCCATATACCCCGACGACGACCGCAACCTTGACATGCTCCTGCGTGATGCCGACATCGCTATGCAGAGAGCCAAGGAAAGAGGCAAGGGCCACACGGAATACTTCCGCACCGCCCTTCACGAGAAGGTGCTCGGCAAGTCCACCATCGCACAGAAGCTCACAAAGGCTGTCGAGAACCGCGAGTTCTACCTCGTATTCCAGCCTATCGTATCAGTTGAGAACGGCGTGCTCCACGGATTTGAAGCGCTCGTCCGCTGGGAGAACCCCGAGCTCGGATACGTTCCTCCCTCCCGCTTCGTAGAGGTAGCGGAGGAGACAGGCGTTATGGAGAAGATCGGCACATGGATACTCGAGAACGGCTGCAAGGCTCTGCGCCGCATGAACGAGTACAACAAGGACATCATCATGTCCATAAACGTATCCGCCGTACAGCTCAAGCGCTCCGACTTCATATCCAAGGTCATGCGCACGATAAGCATATTCGACATAAATCCCGCCAACCTGCAGATAGAGATCACCGAGACCTCCTTCGTAGACCTGCTTGACGGCGACAGCGGCAAGAAGCTGCAGCAGATAGCGGATATGGGCGTGGCACTCGCACTTGACGACTTCGGCACGGGCTATTCATCCTTCCAGTACCTCAAGGATATGCCCATCAAGACACTCAAGGTCGATAAATCCTTCGTCGATGAGATAGGCTCAAAGCAGAAGGATTACCAGATAGCCAGCTCCATCATCGGCATGGTGCGTGAGCTCGGCATAAAGACGGTAGTCGAGGGCGTTGAGAGCATCGAGCAGTACAAGATACTCTCGGGCTTCAAGTGCGACTACATACAGGGCTTCCTCATGAGCAAGCCTCTGCGTGAAGCAGATGCGATGGAATTTGTCATAGAGTACGATGCGCTGCACAAGCCCAATGAGCGCAGCCTTATCGAAAGCTCCGACAAGCTCGCTCAGGAGAGGATCGAACGCAGCAAGGGGTAATTATGTATTTTCTTACGACCGAAGCGGCATTTGACTCCGCACACTTCCTTTCGGGCTACGAGGGGAAGTGCTCAAATATACACGGCCACCGATGGCGTATCGAGGCTAAAGTCACAGGCGAGCTGTGCACCGATACCCAGCACCGCGGAATGGTGGCGGATTTCGGCGACATAAAGCGCGACCTGCGCAGCATCGCCGACAGTCTCGACCACACCTTCATATACGAAGACGGCTCATTGAAGCCGTCCACCGTTGCAGCCCTTGAGGATGAGGGCTTTTCACTGTATCGTCTCCCCTTCCGCCCCACGGCGGAGAATCTCGCACGCTATATATGCACGCTCATGGATGAATGCGGCAAAGCGCACGGATACGAGGTGCACAGCGTCACCGTATGGGAGACCCCCGGCAACTGCGCGGAGTATGTGAAATGATATATCATGTAGCAGAAAAGTTCGTCAGCATAAACGGCGAGGGCGAAAGGGCAGGAGAGCCCGCTGTATTCATCCGCCTTGCGGGATGCCCGCTCAGGTGCAGCTACTGTGACACGGTATATGCCATGTCATTCGATGCGCCCTGCGAGCTCATGACCGAGGACGATATAGCCGCATACATCGCTGACACGGGCATAAACAACGTCACCCTCACGGGCGGCGAGCCCCTTGCGGCAGAGGGCATACGCGAGCTCCTTATCCGTCTCTCACAGCTCCCTGTACGCGTGGAGATAGAGACCTCGGGCGCATTTGACGTGTCGGTATGCAGAGGCATATCGCCCGCTCCCGTGCTCACGGTCGATTACAAGCTCCCCTCATCGGGGATGGAGAGCCGCATGCTCCCCGGGAACTACACCGGCCTCTCCCATGAGGACACCGTTAAATTCACCGCAGGCAGCAAGGAAGACCTTGAACGCGCACTCGAAGTGATACGCGGATATGATCTTCTCTCCCGGTGCCATGTACACATATCCCCCGTATGGGGCAAGCTCTCACCCCGCGAGGCGGTGGAGTTCATACTGCATCACAGGCTCAACGGCGTGCGTATGCAGCTTCAGATACACAAGATAGTATGGTCACCCGACCAAAAAGGAGTATAGTCAATGGACAGAGCAGCGATAGAGGAGCACGTAAGGGGCATTATACGTGCGATAGGCGATGACCCCGACCGTGAGGGGCTGCGTGAGACACCCGCACGCGTTGCGAGGATGTGCGAGGAGATATTCGAGGGCAATTCATACACGAACGATGAGATCGCGGAGATGTTCTCGAAGTCCTTTGAATCCCCGTCCGCAGACGATATAGTACTTGTGCGGGACATAGAATGCTTCTCATACTGCGAGCATCACATGGCTCTGATGTATGACATGAAGATATCCGTTGCTTATCTCCCCCGCGGCAGAGTGATCGGCCTTTCCAAGATAGCACGCATAGCGGACATGGTATGCCGCCGTCTGCAGCTGCAGGAGCGCATCGGCGCCGACATTGCAGAGGTGATGCAGAAGGCGACGGGCAGCGGCGATGTTGCCGTCATCATCGAGGGCAGACATTCCTGCATGAGTGCCCGCGGCATAAAGAAGCCCGCACTCACCCGCACCATGACCCTGCGCGGCAGATTTGAATCAGACCCCACACTTACCACACGGCTCATGAATATGCTCGCATGAGCTCTCATATGTCCGTGATACATAAAGAAGAGGTATAATATGAAAGACAAGAAGATAATCCTTTCGGGCATACAGCCCACAGGCACATTCACACTCGGCAACTACATCGGCGCTGTCCGCAACTGGACGAAGCTGCAGGAGGATTACAACTGCATATACATGATCGCGAACATGCACGCCATCACCGTCAGACAGGATCCCTCCGCACTCCGCCGCAACACTGCCAATGCATACGCTCTTTTGCTGGCGTGCGGCATAGACCCTGCCAAGTCCATCGCGTTCATACAGTCCCACAACCGCTGCCACGCAGAGATGAACTGGGTGCTTTCCTGCTCCACGCAGTTCGGCGAGCTCTCCCGCATGACCCAGTTCAAGGCAAAGGCTGAGAAGCACCCCGACGACATCAACGCAGGTCTGTTCACCTATCCCGTACTCATGGCGGGCGACATACTCCTGTATCAGTCCGATCTCGTGCCCGTAGGCGCAGACCAGAAGCAGCACCTTGAGCTGACCCGCGACATCGCACAGCGCTTCAACCAGAAGTACGGCGAGCTCTTCACGATACCCGAGCCCTATATCGGCGAGACCGGCGCAAGGGTAATGAGCCTGCAGGATCCCACATCCAAGATGTCCAAGTCCGATGACAACCCCAACGCCTGCATATTCATCCTTGAGGACAAGGACACCATCGTCCGCAAGTTCCGCCGCGCTGTCACCGATTCCGACACCTGCGTACGCTACGCCGAGGGCAAGGACGGCATAAACAACCTCATGACCATATACTCCGCTGTCACCGGCAAGAGCTACGAGGAGATCGAGCGCGAGTTCGACGGCAAGGGCTACGGCGATTTCAAGACCGCCGTGGGCGAGACTGTTGCCGATCATCTGGCTCCCGTAAGAGAACGCTTCAACCAGTTCGCCGCCGATAAGGAATATCTCGAAAAGTGCTGGACCGAAGGCGCACAGAAGGCTGAGAGCATCGCACGCCGCACCCTTTCCAAGGCATACCGCAAGGTCGGCTTCAACTAAGCCGGGCAAAGCCCGGGGTTACCTCGTTGGCTTTTACCTGCGAGACCTCTCTTTTGCGGCTCGGTAACTTCTATCACATCAAATCGGCTTCAACTGCCTGCACCCACCCGGTACGCATTTGTAGCAAACCTCTCGTACTATCCTCGGAGCATTAGTTTGTACCCTACCGGGTCAGCATCTCTTTCGGTGAAGATATGGAAAAGAAACGCTCAAAAGCATGGATAGTCTTTTTGCTATTCATCCCCCTGTCCGTGCTTCTCTGGTTAGTCAGACTGTTATTCTTTGATACGGATATCATTCTTCCCTCCACTGCAAACGCAAATGCAAAGCT
>JAFPPJ010000098.1 GCA_017410745.1 Oscillospiraceae bacterium | reverse complement strand
GTATGATGAGCCGTTTTCCCACTTGCTCACCGCCTGATATGATATATTCAGACTTTCGGCGATATTCTGCTGGGTAAGCCCCAGCGCCTTTCGCTTTGACGCTATGATGCTTCCTATGTTCATTCCTGTCAGCTCCTTTCGTATATATCATAGCATAGCGGAGGGAGAAATTCAATAACCTGTCCATTGAACCTGAGAGGATAATTCAACCGGTGGTTGAGTGCTGCGGAAAGCGGCAGAAGCACGTCCGTTATACTGCACAAAAAAGCACATGGAATTTCTACATCAAAAAAGGGGAATGCATGATAAAAAATAGTACTTCCCCGTTTTTGATATTTTTTGCGGGGGAAGTGCCCCCATATTGGCCGAAAAGTGCGGATATTTGCGATATCATGCTATTTGACAGGCGTACTCATATGTGCTATGATAGTATAGGCAGGCTGAGCATGCGGCCATTTTGGCTCCGATGCATATGTGAGGCCATAGAAATTCGTCTAACCACTTGTATTTTACATTATAATATGTTATAATTGACATAAGTCAGAAATGAGGTGTGCCTATGCCAAGACCAAAGAGATCGCGCCGTATCTGCTGCTATCCCGACTACTGGAGCTTTGCGCCGGACAGGGACACGGCTACGGATACGATGACCATGACGCTCGATGAGCTTGAAACGATACGTCAGATAGACTACTGCTCAAAGACGCAGGAGGAATGCGCCTTTGAGATGAATGTGGCGAGGACGACGGTCACCGCTATATACGACAGTGCGCGCAGGAAGCTGGCGGTGGCTCTGATAGAGGGAAGGCGCATCATCATTTCTGGCGGGAACTATACTCTCGACAGCGGGGTCTCGGAAGAGATCGCACGGAAAGGAAACGGTACTATGAGGATCGCAGTAACCTATGACAACGGACAGATATTCCAGCATTTCGGCAGGACAGAACAGTTCGGACTTTATGACATCGAGGATGGAAAGATCGTAAACAAGCAGGTGGTGGGCACGAACGGCGCAGGCCACGGCGCGCTTGCGGGATTTCTCAGAAGTGCGGGCGCTGATGTGCTCATATGCGGCGGCATCGGCGGAGGTGCGCAGATGGCGATGCAGGAGGCAGGCATCACCCTTTACGGCGGCAACTCGGGCAGTGCCGATGAAGCAGTGGCGGCATACCTTGCAGATACGCTCATACAGAACGATGACCCCACCTGCGGCTGCCACGGCGAGGATCATTCGTGCGGAGAGCATAAATGCGGTGATCACTGATGATTGATCATTCGGAAAAGGCGGCAGGGCTTTTCATGGAAGGCTGCAACTGTGCCCAGTCGGTATTTACGGCATTCTGCGATGTTACGGGCATGGATGAGGCACTTGCGAAAAGGCTGTCGTCCTCGTTCGGCGGCGGCATGGGGCGTATGCGCGAGGTGTGCGGCACCTGCACAAGTATGTTCATAGTAGCAGGGCTCCTCTACGGTGAGGGCACGGAGACCGACCATGCGATAAAGACGGAGCATTACAAGAGGATACAGCATCTTGCGGAGGAGTTCCGCAAGGCGCATGATACCATAATATGCCGCGACCTGCTGAAAGGGCTCGAGGTAACGAGCACGCCCACCCCGGAGCTTCGCACGGAGCAGTACTACAAGGTAAGGCCGTGCGTGAGATTTGTCAGGACGGCTGCACAGATACTCGACAGGTATATCGCAGAAAATCCGCCGGAGGTACACTGATGTAAAAAGCGGCCTGCGAAAGCAGACCGCTGTATCTGTGAGGTCATAAAGCTCTTGCATAATAACCGCAGTTATGATAGAATATACATTGATAATGTTCGGGGAGACCGCACGGATAACGGGGGACAGTGGAACAGATGAAAAAATTCTGCGATACATATCTGAAAAAGCTTCATATCGGAAATATCACCACCGAGTCAAATGTACTTATGGCACCTCTTGCGGGATATACCGCCTATCCGTTCAGGATGATATGCCGCAGCCTTGGTGCAGGGCTCGCATTCACGGAAATGGTCAGCGCCAACGGACTTAAATATAACGATAAGGCTACTGCAAAGCTGCTGTATACGAGCGAGGCGGAGACACTCAAGGCTGTGCAGCTGTTAGGGTCGGTGCCATCTGCCTTTGAGTATGCCTGCAAGGGCGCATATACCGCAGGCTATGATATAGTTGATATAAATATGGGCTGTCCCGTGCCCAATGTGATAAAGAGCGGCGAGGGCTGCGCTCTTGTAAATGATCTGCCCCTTGCGTCAAGGATAATCGAGGCCTGCAAGAGAAGCGGCAAGACAGTGACCGTGAAGTTCAGACCGGGCATGAACAGAAACAATATAGTCGTGTCTGAGTTTGCGAGGATGTGCGAGGACTCGGGAGCGGATATGATAACCGTACACGGCAGGACACGGGACATGATGTATGACGGTGAGCCTGTATACGAATATATAGCTGCGGCAAAGGCTGCGGTGAACATCCCTGTTATCGCAAACGGCGGGATATACTCGGAGGAGGATGCGGTGACCATGATGGAAAAAACGGGTGCTGACGGAGTTATGATAGCGCGGTATGGGCTCGAAGACCCGCTGATATTCGCACGCCTCACGGGAAGAGATACATCGGAGACAAAGCTGTCGCTCATCATGCAGCTTGCGGATACCGCACAGTGCTATGATGAACTGTCGGCGATGGAGCATATCCGGAAGACGGCATCCTATTTCATGAAAAAGCTGCACGGCACAAAGGCGCTCAAGCAGAAGATGTATGATTGCGGGAATTTAGAAGAGCTCAGGGCTATACTTTTACAGATATTCGGAGGAGCACAATGAACGGATTTACAATAGAAAACGGTGTGCTCCTGGGCTTTTGCGGAGAAGAGCACAGCATAGTCATTCCCGATGGGGTAAGGGTCATAGGCAGGGAAGTGTTCAAGGGGATGTCATGGATAACCGATGTGACTCTGCCCGAGGGGCTGACCGAGATCGGCGAAAATGCATTCAAGGGATGCAGAAATCTTGTTGATATAAACTTTCCCGACAGCCTTGAAAAAATAGGTGATCTGGCATTCCACAGATGCCATTCCCTTGTATCGGTATGCCTGCCGGAGACTGTCACAAGTCTGGGCAAGGGGACATTCCTCATGTGTGACAATATGAAAAGCATACGGGCATTCGGCGTGAAAAGGCTTGATATGCAGACCTTCGCAAATAATACGCGGCTTGAGGAGATAGCGCTGAGCAGTGAGATAGATACTTCCAACTTCAAGAAGGATGTGTTCACGGGATGCAACAGCATCAGGGACATACATCTTTCAGACGGATATTCCTGTCATGCGGACGATCTGATAAATGTGCTCCTGTCCGATGAAGATACACATCCTGTGGTGAAGGCGATAGCCGAGAGCATCTATCAGTCCATGAAGATAGAGAACGGTTCGCTGTATAAGCTGTATGTGAACCTGAAGACCTTTGAGATGCCCGAGGGGATAAGATGCATCGAGAAAAGCTGCTTTTATGACAAGAAGGGCATAGTCAGCATGACCTTCCCGTCAAGTCTTGAACGCATCCGCAGCAATGCATTCGGCAACTGCATCAACCTTGAGCAGGTCACGTTCAGGGGAACGGATATCACGATAGACGACGGCGCATTCAGGGGATGCAGCAATCTGAAAAGGATAGTGCTGTGCGGCATGACATACGAGCTCGGCGGCATCGGATTTGATGATGTGCCGTATATCATCAGGCGCATAGGCGATCAGGTCATGAGCGGCTTCTACATAAGCGGACGGGTGCTCATGAGATATACGGGGCGTGAGGAGCGCATCACCGTGCCCGACGGGATAGAAGTGATAGGTGAGAGCTGCTTTGAGGGGAACGACATCGTGAACCGTGTCATAATGAGCGGCTCTGTACGGGAGATACATGAAAATGCATTCCGCGGATGCACGAGCATGCAGACTGTCATAATGTCGGAAAATATACGTTCGATAGGCAGATGCGCATTTGAAAACTGCCGCAGCCTCATACGCTTCAATGTCCCGGAGGGGCTCACGGAAGTTGGCTTTGCCGCATTCAGAGGATGTCAGAGCCTTGAAGTGCCGGGCTTTGAGACAGGTACGCCGCCTGCTGTGAGAGAGATCGAAAGGACATACAGCGGCGATGATATCGCGGCATATCGCTTCTGCCGCGATGACAGCATAACAGAGCTTATTTTTGACAAGCCTGCGGTCATAGGGAAATATGCATTTTCGGGCTGCAATGGACTTGTGTCTGTGGTGATAAACAATGCGGACTGCATCATAGAAAAGCACGCATTTGAGAAATGCGGGTCACTTCGCAGCGTAAGGGTGCTTGCGGGCAGGATGGAAAAAGCTGCGTTCTCGTTCTGCCGCAGCCTTGAACGGGCTGAGATAAGCGGCATATCCGTGCTTGAAGATGAGATGTTCGCAGGCTGCACTTCACTGAGAGAAGTCAGGCTCGATGGAGTGCAGGCAATAGGACGGCGATGCTTCGATGAATGTACGTCCCTGCAGGATATCCCTCTCGACGGCATAGTCATAGGTGAGCGTGCATTTGAACGCTGCGACGGTCTGACACACTTAGATGTATCGGGCAGCAAGGTCGGATATCATGCATTTGCCGACTGTTCGTCGCTGAAAACCATCACGCTCTCATCGGATACGATGCTTGGGAGCGGTGCATTCGGCGGATGCACCTTTGCGGATACGGTCGTGCTTGACGGTGCGAAGTATATGTTCTCGCGCTTTTCCCAAAGCAGGAACACTGCGGAGAATGCACTTCCCATAAAGGTGCAGGAGGTGATCGGCAGTGTATATTCATGCTTTGACGTATCCGGGGACAGCATCGTGAGATACCGCGGCGATGCGGTGAGAGTGCGCATCCCCGATGATATCGTGTCTGCGGGGGATGAGAGCTTCCGCGATCATCTCAGAGTGACGGATATCGTATTCCCCGAGGGCTTCAGATACAGCGGCAAGCTCACCTTTTCCGGTACGGGCTGGCTTGAAAGGAAGCGCAGAGAGGGCAGATACAATATCGTGAACGGCATGCTCATAGATGCGGCGTGCTGCGGTGAAACGGCGGAGACAGGCGAAGATACAGAACGCATATGCAGCTGGGCATTTGCGGGCAACACGGAGCTCAAGGAGCTCACGCTTACAAATGACCGCATCGCAATAGATGCCTTTGCGTTCAGGAACTGCATCAACCTTAAAACAATACATCATTCCGACGGGAATACATATACTCTTGAAAATTGCAGCGACCTTGC
>JAFPPJ010000097.1 GCA_017410745.1 Oscillospiraceae bacterium | reverse complement strand
GTTTTTGAGTATATCAGTATGGAGCTGTGCAACACCGTTTGTGTGAGCTGTACCGAAGATAGCCATTCTTGCCATGTGGATAAGATCACCGTCGATGATCCTCTTGGCATTTATCTGTCCCTCATCCTGACCGATGGACGTGAGATACTTTGCGAGGTGGCGGTCTATGAGAGTGATGATCTCATATATCGTGGGGAGCACGCTCTTGAACAGGTCGATGCCCCACTTTTCGAGAGCCTCACCGAGAACGGTGTGGTTGGTATAGTCAAAGGTCTTCTGTGCGATATCGAATGCCTGAGTGAAGCTCATGCCCTCCTCGAACATAAGTATGCGTATGAGCTCGGGTATGGCAACGGTAGGATGAGTATCATTGAGCTGCACTGCATAACAGTCGGCAAACTTCGAGAAGTCATCGCCGTGAGCCTTCTTATAGCGGCGCACGATATCCTGCACCGATGCGGATACGAAGAAATACTGCTGCTTCAGGCGCAGTCTTCTGCCCTTCTCGGTATTGTCATTGGGATAGAGCACATCATTTATGGCATCTGCGGATATGCTGCTCTCGGAAGCGCCTGCATAATCCTGATCGTCGAATTTCTTGAAATCAAAGCCCTTTATGCTCTCTGCCTGCCACAGGCGGAGGGTATTTATCGCCTTGCGCTCAAAGCCTATTATAGGCATATCATAGGGAACTGCCTTCACAGTCTCGCCCGCAAACTCTACAGTGACCGTATCCTCGTCTGCGCGAACGCTCCAGGGGTCGCCGAAATCGAGCCATGCATCGGCCTCCTCACACTGGAAGCCGTTCTGTATCGACTGCTTGAACAGTCCGTACTTATAGCGTATGCCGTAGCCGTTCAGGGGGATATCGCAGGAAGCTGCGGAATCCAGGAAGCAGGCAGCAAGTCTGCCAAGGCCGCCGTTTCCGAGAGATGCATCCTCTATCTCCTCGAATACGTTTATATCAACACCGTTGTCTGCAAGCAGCTGCTTTGCCTCATCAAGCAGGCCTGCACAGTAGAGGTTATTGTATATCGCCCTGCCCATCAGGAACTCCGCGGAAAGATAGTAAGCACGGCGGCGGCTGTTGTGCCTTTCCTCCGTCTCCTTCCACTGAGGGATGATGTCGCTCATGACCGCACGGGCAACAGCATTGTGCAGCTGTCTTGCGCTTGCATGGGCAATATCCGTGCGAGCGTCGATAAGCAGTGCTTCGTTTATCTTAGCCTCAAATACAGTTCTATCCAAATCTATCAGTCCTTCTCCGAGTATTGTGCGTTAAAAGGGTATACGCACTCATAATTAGTTATTTTACCACATTTTTTTAATAAAATCAAGAATATATCGAAAATATGTAAAATGCAACAGTAATGACAGTATAGATGTAGCTATTTTATACAAATGTATATGGAATGGTGAGAATTTGGAGTGTTTTATCATCTTTGTATACAAGGGGCTGGGGTCAAGGGTATAGGGTTTAGGGAAGGAGTTGCGAAACACCCGCGGGTGTTTCGCAACATTCTTAATGGGGGCTTTGCCCCCATACCCCTATAACACAAATCCGCCTATGGGAAACCCCATAGGCGGACATTATATATATCTTACTTGGTCTTTCTTGAAGCGATAGCAGCTGCAGCAGCGATAGCCATAATGCTTACGAGAGACATTGCGCCTACGTTGCCGGTAGCAGCAGCGGGAGTCTCCTCAACAGCGGGAGCAGCAGCAGGTGCTTCCTCCTCGGCGGGAGCCTCTTCAACGGGAGCTTCCTCGACCTCTTCAACGACTTCCTCTGCGGGAGCAGCCTCTGCTGCATCGCCGAGACCAGATACTGTGAATGTAACGGAGAGGGACTCGGTTATGGGAGTAACGTTGTTTATGGGAGGCTCGTCCTTTGTGGGAGAGTACATATTGTATATATCAATGCGGAAGTTGCCCTTCTCCTCGATGTCGCCGTAGAGTATCTTGTCAGCGTCGAAGGATATCTCGTTGCCGTCGATAACAACGGAATCGAGAGTAGCAACAGCCTCGGGATATTCAGCGAACATGCCCTCAAGGTCGATAACGAATACGCCTATTTCCTCGGTGCCTGCAACAGCCTCGGAGGTTATTGTGTATGTGCCGTCGCCTGTTACCTCAGCAGCGGACTCCCAGTCCTGATATGTCCAGTTGACATCGGTGAAGCCGAGCTTGGCATTAACGGAAGTCTCTGCGGAAACCTTTGTGCCGACGGACATTACGACAGCAGCAGCCGCAGCAATAGCAGCCACCTTCTTGAAATTCTTCATAATGGATCTCCTCCTATCCTGCCCTACACGAACAGAATCTCTTTTTTCATTGCGGCATCACAGCCGTATCACTATGATACCACAAACTGCTCATAATTTCCATCAGCATTATGCACAAATTTGGCGACAAATATATGGCACCTTTGTAGAAGTGCGTTGTCCTTGCGCATTATTTTATATCCATCTCAAAGGGAGTTACAGGCAGCTCCTTATAGTACAGTACGGCAGTCGGATCGTTCTCCCACAGGTAGCGCACCTTTACGGGAGTGATGCCCTCATACCGCAGTAATATGCCGTCTGCGGTGATCTG
>JAFPPJ010000096.1 GCA_017410745.1 Oscillospiraceae bacterium | reverse complement strand
GCCGGTGACCACAGCCTGTACGGTAACGGGGTCGGAGCAGAACACAGACCATTTGTCCGCATCATCAAGGAACCCGAATATGAAGAAAATACCAATGCATATCATTATAATTGCCGCCCTCTTCATCTTCTGCGGCGAAATCCCATCCATTATGACCACTCCTTCGCGTTAACCATCGTTATCCGATAATATGATAATACCACGCCCGACCTCACAAATCAAGTATTTACGCCGATTTTTAATGTGATTTTAATTTCAAACTTATCCACAGGCGAACAAGCGCAAGCGCATGATGATGCAGGAGACAGGTCTCGGCGCTCATATGGAGAACACGCAGGTATATGGGTATGACAGAAGCAAGTCCATGAAGGCGGTGTGGGCTGGGCGAAAGGGCTTGACAGCGACTTCGAATAATGTTATACTTGGAGAAACAACAAACGCCGCAGGTAAGAAAGTCAGAATTGTAGACAGAAGCGGATTGACCGGTGAGCCAAACAGCATAGAGCAAACAGTCAATAAAAAGCATGCCCGACAACGACAAAGATAAACATATACATGCACACAGCGAAAACTATCCCCCGCGGATGCGGGGGATAGTTGTTATACGTTAGCAAGTCTCTTCTGTGCTTCAAGTCCTGCGATGTATCTTCCCATGTATGCCTCGAAGCCGTCAACGCCCGCCTTGTCGGGGGATGCGGTCTTCTTCTCCATGTCTGCGAATATCTCATCGAGCCAAGCGGGGAGCGTTTTGCCGCCGCCGTTGACCATGTATGCCGCAAGCAGAGCCATGCCCCATGCGCCGCCCTCGCCCGCTGTCTTCATCACGGAAACGGGAGTATCCAGCGCATCCGCCACGAACTGCTGTGCCACGCCCTCTACCTTGAAAAGTCCGCCGTGGCCGGTGAATGCATCTGCCGCCACCTTCTCCTTCTTGAAGAGTATATCCATGCCGCTGCGCAGCGCCGCAACAGAGGAATACAGCTCGCTGCGGAAGAAGTCCGCAAGATCCATCTTGCTGTCGGGAGCGCGGAAATACATGGGTCTGCCGCTCTCTACGCCTATGACGGGCTCGCCGGACAGACAGTTGTAGGATACTACACCGCCGCAGTCGGGAGCGCCGTTGAGCGCATTCCTGTATAGCATGGTGTACAGCTCGGACTTGTCAACGGGATGACCCGAAAGCTCGGCGAACTGTCCGAACAGCTTCACCCATGCATCAAGCTCCGAGCAGCAGTTGTTGCAGTGCACCATAGCCACGGGAGCGCCGTCGGGAGTCGTTACCATGTCTATCTCGGGGTATACCTTCTCAAGATCCTTTTCAAGCACGAGCATCGAGAATACGGATGTGCCTGCGGAGATATTGCCCGTCCTCGGAAGTACCGCATTGGTCGCCACCATGCCTGTGCCTGCATCGCCCTCGGGAGGACAGAGGGGCACGCCCGCTTCAAGGTCGCCGTCTGCATCGAGGAACGCTGCACCCTCGGCTGTGAGCCTGCCTGCCTCGGCGCCTGCGGAGAGTATCTCCGGCAGTACGGTCATGAGATCCTTGTTAAAGCCGTGAGCAGCTGCGGCTGCAGCAAACTTCCCTGCCATAGCCTTGTCGTACTCCCCGTCCTTTATGGGGAACATGCCGGATGCATCGCCAACGCCGAGCACCCTCCTGCCGGTGAGCAGGAAATGTATATATCCCGCAAGGGTGTTGAGATACGCTATCTGAGGTATATGCTCCTCATTATTGAGTATCGCCTGATAGAGATGTGCTATGCTCCATCTCTGGGGTATGTTGAATCCGAAAAGTGCTGTCAGCTCCTCTGCTGCCGCCTGAGTGGAAGTGTTCCTCCATGTGCGGAAGGGCACGAGGAGCGTCCCCTTTTCGTCAAATGCCATATATCCGTGCATCATTGCGGATATGCCCATGCCCGCTATCTTCGTCAGCTTCACGCCGTACTTCTCGGAAACGTCCCTTTTCAGGTCTGCATAGCAGGAGCGCACGCCGTTGTGGATATCATCGAGCGAATATGTCCATACGCCGTTCTCAAGACGGTTCTCCCATTCATGCGAACCGCCCGCAAGAGGTGCGGAAGTGCTGTCAACGAGCACTGCCTTGATACGGGTAGAGCCGAGCTCTATCCCAAGATATACGTCACCGCTGAGTATCTTATCCTTTATCACAGTTTACCACCATCCCTGTTTGATCATCGTTGTCCGTACATATTGACAGAAACGATTTTTTGATATATAATCATTATGTCATATAACGCAGCAAAAGTCAATAGAGAAATATACGATATATGTCAGATTATTTTATCATATCTATGTTGTCCGTACAAATCCGCTGTCGGGAGGGATGATATATAAACGAGATATTTTTTTCATCAGCCTGTCAGCCCATCGTGTGCGGAGGTGCGCTGCTTGCCGCCTCGGAGCCGTTTTATCATGCCGACCGCATACTTGGCTTCAATGTCCTTATATATGTGATAAGCGGCGTGATATACGTCACGGAGGAGGATACGGACTATGAGATACACGAAGGCGAGATGCTGTTCCTGAGGCACGGGCTGCATCACTTCGGCAGGAAAGAGATAGCGCGGGGCACTCGCTGGTACTATGTGCATTTCTATCTTGACGACCCTCCCTCGGACTGCCGCAGCTTCTCCCCCAATGCATCCGAGCTCGGCGCAGACGAGCCCCTTCGCTGTCGGGAGATACTCCCGAAAAAGCTGACGGGTCTGCACAACAGCACCATCGAGCATGCGCTGTCGGAGTTCATACTCTACTGCCATTCCCGTGATATGTTCATGCGGATGAAGGCAAACAGCATGTTCGCACTTGTGCTGTCGGAGGCTGCCGCATACAGATACGGGGCGGACAGCACCCTTTCCGCAAAGATATGCCGTTACCTCAGCGATCACTGCGATGAGCCCTTCTCCGCCGCAGCCCTCGAAAAGGCATTCTTCCTCAGCTACAAGCGCATGGCGGCGGTATTCCGCCGGGAGCAGGGCATGACCATGCAGCAGTATCACAACGACCGCAGGATGTCGAAGGCACGCTTTCTGCTCACATCCACCATACTTCCGATAAATGAGATCGCAGACACCCTCGGCTTTGACGACCCGCTGTATTTCAGCCGATGCTTCCACGCATACACAGGGCTTTCACCGAGCGCATACCGCACATCAGCCAAATCCGATTATTAAGGAGGAAATATGACTTATCCAATACTTGAATTTGACGAGAGCACCACTGCCGTGCTCAACCCGTCGAACTTCGCATCCAAGCAGTTTGACACCGACAAGATGATCATAACCTTCTTCCCCGAGGTCATCGAAAAGCTCCTGTCCGAGGATATGATAGAGCTCGATACCGTGATACCCGGTGAAAATCCCGTCACCATATACCGATACAAAAATGCGGATGTGCTCATCACCCTCGGTCAGGTGGGATGTCCCGCCTGCGGAGGAAATCTTGACCTGTTCAATGCAATGGGCATCACAAAGGTGATGTTCTGCGGAGGCGGCGGTGTGCTCGACAAGAGCATCAAGGTGGGCACCCTTCTGGTAGTGGACGGCGCGATAAGGGACGAGGGCTTCTCCTATCACTACGCCCCGCCCTCACGGGTGATATATACCGACAAAAGAGTCACAGACCTTATCTGTGCAGAGATAGAGCACCGTGGTGCACCATATATTCGCGGCCTTGTATGGACGACGGATGCCATATTC
>JAFPPJ010000008.1 GCA_017410745.1 Oscillospiraceae bacterium | reverse complement strand
GGCAGGCGGCAACGCCAATGACCTTTCTCTTGTGAGCGCGTATTCCTCCGCAAGCTGGAAGAATCCCGGACTGTATCCGGAGCTGTTGTGTTCAAGAGCATCAAAATATGATATATCCTTCAAGCTTGCCACGCTCCAGATGATGGGCTATGTAGCAGGTGACTCGCTCGGCGTGGTCAGCGATGATGAGCTTTCACGTTCTACACGCTGGGATGAGGTGAGATTTGCTAAGAATGATGCCTATTCCACTAGACCGGAGAGCTCGGACAAGACCGTATATATGGATGAGTATATCAGTTTCCTTGTGGATAAATACGGCACTTCGGATCGCGGAGGGATAAACGGCTATTTTCTGGACAATGAACCCGATAAATGGGCTAAGAATTTTGCGGTGACAGGTATCGGAGAGATAGATCCTCCCGAGTTTATCGACAGATCCGCACATCTTGCACAGGCTGTCAGGACGATCGACAGCAAGGCGCTTATATTCGGCCCTTCACTGAGCGGTCTGTCGGGATGCGTATCACCGTGCGACCCGCATAAATGGGACAGGGAATATGCTGATAAGTATCCGTGGTTCATAGACTACTATCTCATAAATATGAGAAAAAAGAGCGAAGAAGCGGGCGTCAGACTTCTTGACGTGCTTGATGTGCATTATTTCACAGCGGCGCAGACTCCGCTCGGTGCTACGGTAATAGATCACGATGATAATTACAGCAATGCATACAGGATGAAGGCTGTAAGGACGCTCTGGGATACCAATTATTCCGAGAACAGTCCTATCGCGCTGAATAATCAGTATACGCCGTTCATCACAAATCTCAGCGCATCTATCAGCGTAAACTATCCCGGTACTGCACTTTCGATATCTGAATATGATTTCGGCGGCGGAAGCAATATGAGCGGCGCAATAGCCGAGATAGATGCATTGGGCACATTCGCAAAAGAGGGCGTGTATCTTGCATGTCTGTCTCCGCGTACAGAGGATCACAGCTTTCAGAATGCGGCGATAAATCTCTTTACCGATTATGACGGTCTGGGCAGCAGTTTCGGCAGTGAACTGCTCGATGCGAACAACAGCGATACAATGGGTTCTGTATATGCAGGCTCCGATCCCGACAGCAAGGATATGCGCGTGATCGTGACAAATCAGAATCTCAGCGCCGAAAAGCTTGTCACACTTGATATAAAGAGCGATGATGAATACGAGGTAGAGCGCGTCTTTACCATAGATGACAGTGCGGATATTGTGGAAATATCCGATGATATACTCGATATACAGGGCAATAAGATCACATTCAACGCCGCTCCTTATTCGGTATATCTTATCGAGCTCAACGGCATTGAAGAAGAATTTTCGGAAACCGAGACGGATTCTGAGGAGGAACCGGTCACTGAATCAGAGGAGACCGATGCGGTCACCGAGGATAATACCCAGACACAGTCAGAGACTGCTCCGACCGAAAAGATCACGACCGTTCCCGATGAGACAGAAGATACACAGCCTGCGTCCGATGAGACGACAGTGCCTGTGACTAATTCGGAGCCTGTACAGGAGACTACAGAGGTCACATCTCTTACGGAAGTGACAGATATAGACCCTGAGAACGAAGAAACAGTTCCTTTCCCGCTGAAGGCTGCGGGGATCACACTGTCGGGCCTTGCTCTGGCAGGAGTGCTTTATGTCCTTATATTTGACAAAAAATGATGTATCATGGAGGGGGATCCTATGAGTGAAAAATCATCTGCGCTTGCTATAGCGTGCCCGCTGTGCGGCGGCGATCTTCAGTTTGATCCGACAGTCGGAAAGCTTGTATGTGAGTACTGCGGTCATGAGACTACGCCTGAAGAGGCACAGGCACGCTATGAGAAGGATAAGGACAAGATCAAGGATCAGAAGTCTGATGACTGGGGCGAAGACAGCGATGATATGAAGGCGTTCGGCTGCTCTGCCTGCGGTGCCGAGATGATAGCAGAGGAGAATACCGCTGCAATGATATGTCCGTTCTGCGGCAACAGCACTATCGTTCCTTCACAGTTTGAAGGTGCGGTAAGACCCGACTGCCTGATACCCTTTGCCTTTACCAAGGAACAGGCGATATCTAAGTATAAGAGCTTTTACAGCGGTAAAAAGCTCCTTCCCAAGTCATTTGCGGAAAACAACCATGTAGAGGATATACAGGGCGTGTATGTGCCTTTTCTGCTGTTCAGCGGAAAATCTGACATTTCCGCACGATACAAGTCCGAAAGCAAGAAGGACAAGGGAGAAGAGATAGAGATCAGCGTGTATGACTCTGTAAGACAGGGTTCTGTTCTGTTTGAAAACGTTCCCACAGATGCATCGGAGCGTATGCCCGATGATCTTATGGATTCGATAGAGCCATATGATATGAACAAGCTTGCGGACTTCAATATCTCGTATCTGCCCGGATTCCTTGCTGAGCGTTCCAATGTTGACGAGGCTTCCGAGAAGGATCGTGCGACCAAGCGTGTGGATACATCCATAAGAGAAATGACGAGAAATACCATAAAATATGAGATAAAAGAGCGAAACGAGAACGTGTCCGTGAATATCACAGATCAGAGATATGCTCTTCTGCCGGTGTGGTATCTCGTGACCAAGTGGGACGACAAGACATGGAAGTTTGCCATGAACGGACAGACGGGCAAGTTCATAGGCGATCTTCCCGTAGACGGCGGAAAGCTGGCAGGTCTTGTGATAATCTCGTTCATAATAGCAGCTGTGATACTGTATCTTATCCTCGGGGATATGGCTTCCACGATATTCGGCGCTGTTATTGCTGCTGCAATATCGGGCTTCATAGGATACAGCAGCATGAAGCCTGTGGCAAATGCGCGTGATGCGGGAAAATATATGAAGGATCTGCGTCTTGATGTAAGGACTGATGATCTTATCGGTACAAGACGCGAGAAAAAGCAAAAATGATCATCGGAAGTGATAGTATGTATATCTGTACTCCGCAGCAAATCAGAAATGCGGAAGCGATAACAGTCGGAGAAGATGAGAACGGTTATCTCAAGCTCATGGAGAATGCGGGAGCTGAATTTGCGTCCGCGGTGCTTGAGAATACTCCTGAACCTGACGGCAAGAAAGTGATCGTATTGTGCGGCAAAGGCAATAACGGAGGAGATGGCTTCGTTGCCGCAAGACTGCTGAGCAAGCGCATGAACGTCACTGCTGCGCTCATGACCGATTCTGCACCCACGGGTATTGCGGGCGAGGAATTTGCGCGTATGCAGGGAGCGGGAGTAAAGATCGTATCATACAGCGAGATATTGTCGGACGATGCAGATGTGATATGTGATGCCGTATTCGGTATAGGCTTTCACGGTGAGCTCCCGGAGAATGTATCGCTTGTATTCACCAGACTTCTCCAGAGCAGAGCACTCAAATTCGCAGTGGATATACCTTCGGGCATAAACGCTCTCACGGGCGCTGTGTCAAGATGTGCATTCCCTGCGGATATCACAGTCACATTCGGTGCAGTCAAGCTCGGCATGACCCTGCCGCCTGCATCCGGTATGTGCGGTGAGATAATAGTAGCGCCCATCGGACTTGAACAGGCACTTGCATCGCCCGGCAATGCGATGCGCAGGATAGACGAAAGGACTGCACTGTCATATCTGCCGCACCGTGACGAATATTCACATAAGGGCAGTTTCGGCAGGCTGCTTGTCATAGGCGGCTCGCGGGCTATGAGCGGTGCTGCTGCACTGAATGTGCGCTCGGCATTGTCAAGCGGTGCGGGACTTGTCAGACTTGCATCCGTCAGAAGCGTGATAGACCGCGTGGCTTCGGGTATATATGAATGTACCTTCGCAGAGCTTGCGGAGAATACAAGGGGAGAGATATCTCCCACATCCCTTGATACGGTGGAAGAATATCTAATGAATGCAGACACCGCCGCTATCGGCTCGGGTCTCGGTGCTACCGAGGATACCGCGCTTCTTGTGAAAGAGACCATCAGGATGTGCGGAAGGAAGGGCATACCCCTTGTGATAGATGCGGATGCTATCAATGTGCTTGCAGGACAGGGACATATCATAAAGCAGTGCCGTGCGGTACTTACCCCTCATCCGAGGGAGCTGGCAAGGCTGCTCGGAGTGGAACTGGCTTCGGTAATGGAGGACAGATACGCTGCGGCGGTGAAGCTGTCAGAGCTTACCCGTGCAGTAGTAGTCAGCAAGGGCTATCCTACATATATCATCTCTCCGGACGGCAGAGCCGCAGTATCATATACGGGCAATGCAGGGCTTTCAAAGGGCGGCAGCGGCGATGTGCTGACAGGACTTATATCCGGCATACTTACCTCGAACAGAGGAGAGAGAGTATTTGAG
>JAFPPJ010000004.1 GCA_017410745.1 Oscillospiraceae bacterium | reverse complement strand
GGGACTTATTGATGCGGATACGGGCGTGACGGTCGCGACCCTCAACGATATAGCCGACTATAAGAAGTACGGCGGGGATATCATGGGCGACGGCGTGTACAACTGCCGCTTCGTGGTGGATACCGACATCAACACCGACGACGACGTGTCCGAGCAGCGCAAGTATCATTACTATGCGGAGTTTTCCGATGAACACGGCCTGCACCGTTCGGATGCAGTCGAGATAGCGGTGTATGAGCCCTTCACCGACAAGGAACTTGAGGATATGGAGGCTGTGGATAATGTCATAAGCGACCTGCTGAACGACGATGATTTCAAGGCACAGGAAAAGAGCGTGAGGATGCAGCTCGCGCTTGATACGCTGCATACCCTTGCCGCAGAGGGTACGCCCGAACGTCCCTATCCGCTTGTCATAGATGACAGCATATGTGAGGAGGAAAGTGCCGGCATCATCAGCTACAAGTACAGATGCGGAATATTCGGCGGCGTGGCAGTAGTGCCGCTCGGAGAAGGCTCTACCGAGCCTGTGAGGTGATTTATGAATATAAGTATAAGAGACGCATCCGTGGCAGATGCAAAAAGACTTGCGGAGATATATGCGTACTATGTGGAGAATACCGCTGTTTCCTTTGAATATGTGCCGCCCTCTGCAGAGGAGTTCGGGCATAGGATAAAAGGTATACTGGAGAAATATCCCTATCTCGTGTGCGAGAGAGACGGCGAGATCATAGGCTATGCCTACGCATCCGCATACAGTGCGAGAGAGGCGTACTGCCGCACAGCCGCCGCATCCGTGTATGTGGACAGAGCGCACCGCCGCGAGGGCGCAGGCACTCTGCTGTATGCCGCGCTCGAGGAAAGGCTGCGCAGTCAGGGCATAGTGAACCTGCTTGCAGGCGTGGCATACTCCGTGGAGGAGGACGAGCATCTGTCGCATGACAGCAAAAATTTCCACCTTGCCATGGGCTTTGAGCAGGCAGCGCATCTCAAAGGCATAGGCATCAAATTCGGCAAATGGTATGATCTGCTGTGGTTCCAGAAACGTATATGACAATAAAAAAGGACATTTCATAAGATCGCTCTTATGAAATGTCCTTTAAGTTTATACCTGATCAGATCTGATTAACGATAAGAACCTGATTGCCGCCCTGAGCCTTAGCTTCTCTGATGGTGTTGTCAAGTCTGATGAGAACGCCGTCAACATTGAGGCAGTCGCCGGGGAGGTAATGGTATACAGCACCCGAAGCGGTGAGCTGAACCTGGAGATTTGCGATGTTGAAGGGAGAGGAAAGGGTCATGATAACGCTTCCCGAAAGTCTCTGTGCCTGAGCATCGGAGATCTCCCTGTTGAATACGAATACGAACTTGTTGTCGTGGATGTTGTAGATCTCGGCGAACTGACCGAAGTCCTGACCGAGCTTTTCAGCGAGCTGAGAGAGATACTCGTCGCCGAAGCCGTAGCCGTATGTATCGTTGATCATACGGAACTGATCCATGTCGAACAGTGCCACTGTGAACTGATCGGAATCGAGCCTTTCGGAAAGGTCGGTCTCGAGTGCGTAGCGGTTCTTCATGTTGGTAAGGATGTTGGTAGTTGCAAGGTCTGCCATCTTCTGCTGCGACTTCTTGAACTTGTTCGCAGCTGCTTCTGCCTGCTGCGTTCTCTTTTCGAGGTCTTCCCTTCTTCTTGCGGAGATCCTCGATGCAACGAAGATACCGATCTCACCGATGATGATAAGGGAGATGATGACTGCTGCCGAAACAGCACCGAGCATTGCCACCTGACGGCTCATGAAGCTGACATTCTTTCTGTTAAGGTCAACCGCAGAGTCGAACATTTCCGTAGCTGTGAAGGAAAGGGGCGCGATCTCCTGTACATACATGGCTCTCATCGTGGACTGGTCGAGATTTCCGAGGTTGTCCTGGAGAGCGAGAAGTCTCTGGTGGTATGCCTCTGTGAACTTCTTAGCGTTGTCGTAACGGCGGAGCTCTTCCTGTGAGTGGTCGGGGAGTGCTTCGAACTGGGCCTCAATATTGTTTATCTTTCTGAATGAAAGTGAGATCTCCTCGATGGAGGATGAAGCGGAGCCTACGCCGCCAACGATCTCGAGTATGTTCTCGTTTACGCGGAGCACTTCGGAGCTGATCTGGTCGATGTATTCCTGCGATGCCGATGCATTGGCGTTCATGGCACGGGATCTGAACATCGTGTTCAGGTTGAGCGCCATGATGATGGCACCGAACACGAAGAGCATGATAGCCGCAACGGTAAAGCCTCTCTGTTCATTTTTGCCCGAGGAGGCCTTGGCATTCTTCTTTGCTTTTGTCTTAGCCATTGTGATCCTCCTTAGTTCTGTTCGGGATGTATCCACAGCTGGACTACATCATCGTTGATGTTACGGCTGGAAACGTACATAGCGCCGGTATCGTAGCTCTCTCTGATCTCCTCGCCGTTTAGCATCTTGTCGATGTATCTTACGCCCAGATAACCCATGTTGTAAGGGCTCTGCACCATAGTGCCGGTAAGAACGCCGGTCTTGATGTAGGATATCTCAGCCTCGTTGGAGTTAAAGCCTATGATCTTGATGTCGCCGGCCTTCTGAGCATTCGATACTGCATCGCACACGCCGAGAGTAGAGTTCTCGTTCGTAGCGAATATCAGCTTGACATTGGGATGTTCCTTCATTACCTTGTTGGCAACTTCCTCTGTACCTTCTCTTGTACCGTCGGAAGACTCCTTGACGGAGACTGTCCATATGTCGGAGAAGTCCGTTGCCCTCTCGCCGAGGGTCATCTTTGCCTGCTTGTTGAGCAGAGCTATGGAATCCTCAAAGCCCTGAACACGTCCCTGTGCGTTCTGAGCAGTAGCGGAGTGGCTTATGATAGCTATCTCGCCGCCCTGTCCGAGCTCTTCTGCAAGCTGTCTGCCTGCGATCTGTCCCGCGGATACGTTATCAGAACCGATGTAGGATCTGATGCCGGGGTATGTAGCGTTCGACGATACCGTGATAACGGGTATGTCATTCGCATATGCCCTTTCAAATTCGCTGTTGAGATCAGTAGGGCTGTTAGGTGCGATTATGATGCCCTTTACGCCGTTAGCGATAGCCTGCTGCATAAGCGTCCTCTGTCCGTCAATGTCGGATGCCTTGGCAGTAGATGCATAGCTTATCTCGTAACCGAGCTCAGATGCTCCTTCGACTGCTCCTACCTGGAGAAGATCCCAGAACTGAACGCCCTGAGCCTGAGCGATAACGGCTATCGTGCCGTTAGATTGGTTCTGCTGCTGACAGCCGGACGATACCGCAGCCAGGGAGAGAGCGAGCGCTCCTGCTGCTATCCTGCTGAACAGTCCATGTTTCTTTCTGTTCATCAAAACAGAACCTCCTTATGTAGAATATGACGAATACTTCCCCCACAGGACAGTACTCAGTACAGATATTGTACCATAAACAGCAGTTAAATTCAATATGTTTTTGAAATTATTTTTTTACAAAAAACAAAAAGAACTTTTATGTATTTTAATGAAAAAATGCCCCTTGACAACTTCATATGTTATGATAGTTGATAAAAAATGCGGTGCTATGGGTTCTGTGACACTGCTGACATACCGCATTTCCCGCCCCCTCCGCGGGCATATGCACGGGTGGTCTGCTGTGTAAATATGTGTATATAATAGTATGGTGTATCTGTGCGCCCATCCATGAACAAATTTTCGTGCAAAAACACCAAAAAACCGCGATTTTTTTTACTAAGTTGGATTTTTTTCATATATCGCTTGACATTTTTGTCCGTTGGTGGTATTATAAAGGGAGATTATTGACTTATTGTCAGGAGAGTTGCCATATGCAATGCGAGAACTGTCATGCTCAGTTTGAAAATGATCTGTACGAATGCCCCGAATGCGGAGCACCCGTTCTCCAGACCATAGCAGGATTTGAGAATACTAAGGACATCCAGCGCAAGCTCAGACATATGTATACCGACCAGGGCGTCAAGGTGAATGTCAACGGCAGGGAATACAATGATATATTCTTTGACAGAAAGCGCTTCATTTCGCTGCTGTATGACTATCTCCCCGACTGGACTCCCGAGAGAAGGCTCCTCATCTCCATGTATAAGATGGGGCTCCTGAATATCATGCTCCGCGCAGATAACAGGGAGATAGCCATAGCCAAGGCCAAGAGCCTGCTGCTCAACGATGTGTTTCTTTCAGAGGCGGCTGCCGAATTTGTGATAGCTGCCTATTCGTATATGTTAGGATGGCCCTTCGAGGCTAAGCTCAGAGTGCCAGAGCGCGATCCCAACGAACAGGATGATGAAGAAGAGGACAAGCCCCAGAGGAGGCCGATGTTCATTGACGAGATGCCTTGCTACCCGCAGGATGTATTCTTCCAGCGCCTTGCAGGCAATGTCAATATCAGCGGCAAGCCGTATACCAAGCTCGAGGGCTTCTGCTTCGACGGATTCCGCCGCATGAAGACTATCAAGCTGCCCGATACCCTCATGGCTATTGGCGAGTACTGCTTCTCCAACTGCAGCGGTCTCAAGGGTATCGACCTTCCCGAGGGCATGAAGCTCATAAAGCAGGGCGCATTCAGCGGATGCTCGTCCCTGGCCTTCGTGAAGATACCCTACGGCATACTTGAGATAGAAGACAATACGTTCCAGTTCTGCTCCTCGCTCGAATCCGTCGAGATACCTGCGAGTGTCGGCAGCATAGGAGCGGCCGCTTTCTCGGGATGTGAGAGCCTCAAGAGACTTTTCATACCGGAGAGCGTAAAGTTCATAGATGAAAATGCCTTTGCTTACTGCCCCGAGCTCGTCATACACTGCTATGAGAACTCCTATGTATATAAGTACTGCGTGGAGAACGGCATAGAGGTGGAGACGGCTGTCAAGGGTGCAGACCTCAAGCGCAAAAGGATATAGGGAGGATCGGATAGTAAATGATTGAGCTTAAGATAGGCCAGGAAGTCGAGCTCGAATACGGCGGTACTGCCAAGGTGCTCGGCGTTATCGGACAAGGCGGACAGGGTATCGTCTATCGTGTGGAATTCAACGGCACACAGTGGGCGCTGAAGTGGTATGACGTGAGCAAGATCAAGCGTCCCAAGGAGTTCAGGAAGAACCTCAAGGACAATATCACCGACGGAGCACCGTCAAATAAGTTCCTCTGGCCGAAGTACCTCACCAAGGAGAATGAGGACGGCACATTCGGCTACCTTATGGAACTCAAGCCCGCAAGCTTCGACAACTTCGTTGATATACTCAATACCTACAAGCTGGAGGTCGATCCCCTCACAGGCAGAGCCACCAAGAAGACGGTGGGATTTACCAACCTCCACGCTATGATAACCGCAGTAATAAATATAGTCAATGCGTTCAGACAGCTCCACCTCAAGGGCAAGAGCTATCAGGACCTTAACGACGGCGGCTTCTTCATCAATGTTGATACGGGCGCTGTGCTCGTCTGCGACTGCGATAATATCGCTCCCGACGGCACCAACTTCGGCATCGGAGGCAAGCCCGGATATATGGCTCCCGAGATCGTGAGAGGCGTGGCTAAGCCCGATGTACAGACGGATAAGTATTCGCTGGCAGTCGTGCTCTTCAAGCTCCTCTTCAGGGGCGACCCGATGGAGGGCGAGAAGGTGGTAAAGGATATATGCCTCACCGAATCCTCCGAGCTCAAGCACTACGGTCAGAACGCCGTGTTCGTATATGACCCCGACGATGCATCCAACAGACCTGTCAGGGGCATACATGACAACGTTATAAAGTTCTGGCGCATATACCCCGACTACATCAGGGAGGCGTTCATCCGCTCCTTCACAGTGGGCACCAATGAGCCCAACAAGCGCGTGATAGAGAGCGAGTGGCAGAAGCTGTTCATCCGCCTGCGCAGCGAGATAATCAAGTGCACATGCGGCAGGACGAACTTCACCTCCATGTTTGAAAAGCCGGACGAAAAGACATTCCGCTGCCCCAAGTGCGGCGCAGAGTTCGGGACACTCGGCTTCTCCGACCGTCCCTACCGTATGCCGCTGTATATAGGTGCCAAGTTCTATGAATGCGAGATAGAGCCCGATTCCGAGGACTTCCTCAGTGCTGCGGGCACCGTAGTCGAGAACAAGGTCAAGGCGGGTATGATAGGCATAAAGAATGAAACTAAGAGAATATGGCGTGTGAAGATGCCGGACGGCGAATTCTACGACATCGGGCCGGGCAAGGGCTTCCCGATCTGGCCGGGGCTTGAGATCAGCTTCGGTATGGTCAAGGCAAGCATATAACGGTCATATGAACGAAAACGAGGAGAGATTGTAAATGAGCAATAAGAACAAGAACAAGGGTGCACAGGCTGCTGAGCCTAAGGACACCGAGCTGGATACTATGCTCGATTTTGACGACGACGATCCCCTTTCGGCGACCGGCGTATCAAGAAAGAGCCTTGTAATATTCTTCCTCATAGACACATCCGGTTCTATGAGAGGCAAGAAGATGGGTGAGCTCAACACCGTTATGGAGGAGCTCATACCCGAGATAAGAAGAGTCGGCGAAGCAGATACGGATGTTAAGATAGCCGTTCTCACATTCTCCACCGACGTGGCATGGATGTATTCCCAGCCTATCTCCATCGAGGACTTTGAGTGGTCAAGGCTCCGTCCCGACGGCGTTACGAGCATGGGTGAGGCATTCAAGGAGCTTTCCTCCAGAATGTCGAGAAACAGCTTCCTCAATTCTCCTTCCCTTTCCTTCGCTCCTGTCATATTCCTTATGACGGACGGTTATCCCTCCGATGACTACAAGGCAGGTCTTGAGGCTCTCCAGGCTAACTCCTGGTACAAGTTCGCCCTCAAGGCAGCGCTCGGTATCGGCTCTGAGGCCAATGACGAGATGCTCGCTGAGTTCACCGGTTCCAAGGATACCGTTGTACATGCATACTCCGGCGGACAGCTCGCTCAGATGATCAAGGTAGTAGCTGTCACCGCTTCCCAGATAGGCTCCAAGTCCATGACCCTCTCCGATGAGACAGGCGAGGAGCTCGGCGCAGAGGACGTTTATGCTGCAAAGCAGAAGCTCCTCGGTCAGCAGATACAGGAATTCGTACAGAACCAGGACGAGGCTGATACAGTATCCTTTGATACGGGCTGGTGATCGACCGATATTAGATTGAAGGGACTGTAACTATGTTCAAAGGGTTTAGCTATTCCGTCCAGGGTGCGAGCCATGTGTCACGCGGACTTGTGTGCCAGGATGCATCCGCATATGTGGTCAAGGATCGCTATGCAGCTGCAGTCGCTGCGGACGGACACGGCAGTAAGAAGCATTTCAGAAGCAATATAGGTTCTCAGTGCGCTGTTGACGCTGTCCTTGAGACACTTGAGAGATTCTATGAGGATCCGGACGAATTCGAGAAGGAGTTCCCCGCAAACTACAAGAGAGTCATCAAGAATATCGAGAAGCAGGTCATCTCCGTATGGAACAATAAGATAAACGAACATCTCAAGGCAAATCCTGTCACCGCCGATGAGCGCGCCAAGTTCACCGAAGCGGAGTTCGAGGCTATCAATCCCGAGTCGTACTACGGCACGACCCTTATCGCAGCAGTTGTGGGCGTGGATTATTCCTTCGGCTTCCAGATAGGCGACGGCAGCCTTGTGGCTGTGTTCGAGGACGGTATCGCCGTTACTCCCACCGAGTACGATGAATCCGCTCCTGCCAATGTTACAGCATCAATGTGCAATGCCAATGCATCCACGATGTTCAGGGCATTCTACGAGAAGGACAAGAAGGTCATAGCACTCTATACGTCTACTGACGGTCTGTACACGTCCTTCGGCAGTGAAAACGACTTCCTTGATTATCATGTCATAATAACCTCACAGCTTGGCGGTCTCCCCGAATTTGCGGAGACAGTGCTCAAGAACATCACCAAGAGATCCCATTTCGGCACCGAGGATGATGTTTCCTTCTCCTGCGTATGCATCGAGGAGAATGTGGAGAAGTATGCCGACCTTATCAAGGAACGTGTTGCCGAGAACAAGCAGAAGGCTGCAGACAGGAAGGCTAAGCTTCTGCATAAGTGATCGGCCGATCACAATTTAAAAGAAAGGTATGCGGTGCAGATATGAAAACAAGTGCATTTTATAACATCGCCAAGGATTATGCCGAGACTGCGAAGAAGGATCTTCCCGCTTATGTGCCCGACGATGCGAAGTTCTGTATCATACAGACTGATTCTTCGGAGATATTCACGGGCTTTACGGGCGTAAGGATCGTTAATGACGCAGCAGTTCTCGTTCCCGCAGAAGAGAATACGATAATCAAGATGATGGCTGTCAAGAAGACCCATGCTTCCCAGATGATGGTAATAGGCATGGACGGCAGTGTTGTACAGCCCTCCGAGGAGATGCTCGAGCTCCTCATAGATGCAAACCCTGCCAACAGGCAGTGTGCAGTTGCAGTATCCTCCGAAGAGGATAAGTTCGCATCTGACCTTCTCCCCTCCAAGGGCGTTTCCGATATAGGCGCTCCTGCCGAGTTCGTGAGCGGTTTCGAGTTTGATGAGTCCAATCCTTTCTATGAGCCCGAGACTGCCGCAGAGGAAGCTCCCGTTGCGACCACGGCTCATCCGAATACAGCTGATCCCAAGTTCCTGTACAATCAGCCCGGTCAGCAGCCCGCACAGCAGGGCTTCCCCGGACAGCAGGGCTTCCCCGGTCAGCAGATGGGTTATCCCGGACAGCAGGGCTATCCCCAGCAGCAGATGGGCTATCAGCAGGGCTACCCCCAGCAGCAGGGCTATCCTCAGCAGGGTATGGGCGGCTATCCCCAGCAGGGCATGGGCGGTTATCCTCAGCAGGGTATGGGCGGCTATCCCCAGCAGGGTATGGGC
>JAFPPJ010000095.1 GCA_017410745.1 Oscillospiraceae bacterium | reverse complement strand
GAAAACTGCCGGATATGCCGTTCGGCGAGCGATATCAGCTCGGGCTCTCTTTCGGGGTGCCTGTCGCAGACCGTCATCAGCATGAACATCGGCGCGTAGAACTGCAATGCCATCACGTCCGGGTCTTCCGCCTTCAGGACGCCGTTTGCCGAGAGCAGAGCGAACATCGCCGACTGATATGACAGCGGGTCGTCGGCGTACTGCCTTGTGAAAAGCGAAGCGAGCTCGGCGCTCCGGAACTGCTCGACTGTCAGCATTTTCCTGAATCTGCGGGCGTAGTCGTCGTGCAGAAAATACATAAAAAGCCCCATGCCCGTCTTCACGAGCTGATCTTCCGTGACGCCCGAGAAAAACGCTGCGTCGGCAGAGGCGTCATTCCCGTTCATCTCGAGCATGGACGACTGCCTGTCATAGTTCCGCTTCATTTCCGCGAGAATGGCGTCGAAGATGTCCTGCTTGCTTTTGTAATGCTTGTATAGCGACGGCGCCTTTATGCCGACAGCCCCCGCGATATCCGCGACGAATACGTTAGCGTAGCCCTTTTCTGCGAACAGCGTCAGCGCTTCGTCGAGTATCCTTTTCTTCGTATCCATATTGACCCTCCTTTGGCTAATTCCCGTTAGCTATATTATAAGCTAATTTCGATTAGCTGTCAAGGGGTTTTTGAAAAAAATTTTGATATTTCAGCAGCAGGTGAGATATCATGCTAAAAGAAAGAGCGTGAGAGTAAGCCCCTCACGCCCTGCACGCTTCAAGTTTCCTAACGCTCTTTGCCATAGGTATGCACAGTGCGGAAGCCGCAAGGCATATCCCCGCGATGCGTATCACCGCAGCAGCGCCCCTGCCTACGCCCGCGCCCGTCATCTCGCCGATGGCGTCTGCGGATATCCCCGAGACGGCATAGGCTGCGACGTACCCGAGCTGCGATAGGAAACCTATCATGCCCCACGCCCTGCCCTGCAGCCTGTCGGGTATATTCGTCCTTGCAAGGTAGTCAAGGCAGTTGTTTGCTACCGGCAGGCACGCAAAGAACATAAAGCCCGACGAGCATATGAAAGTGATATTGTTTGTAAGTGCGAAGCCTGCCATGAATACTCCCATAAGCATGAGGGACAGGCTCATATTCTTCACAAACCTGCTCTTTATGCCCTTTACACCTATCACGAGGGCGGAAACGAGCATGCCGCTCGCACATATCGTCTCGGATATGCCCAGCGTCTTGGCATCGGAGAAGGACAGTATCATAGGCTCTGCGAGTATCTGGAACATCCCCATGAACATAGTGATAAGCGAGGACACCGCAACAAGGAGCAGAACTCCCCTGTTTGCCGAGAGCGCATCCCAGCCGTCCTTCATATTCTCCATGAATGTACCCTTTATCTCCGTCTTCATCACGGTCATGTTCTTTCTTACGAAAGCCGCCGCCACTATGGTCACGAAGAAGGTGCATATATCTATGATGAGCAGCAGGCGTATATCGCTCACCGTCAGCAGCGCACCCGCTATCACAGGCGAGAGCAGATACCTTGCACTGCCCGCAAGGGATACAAGGCCGCTGGCCTTTGAGTATTCCTCCTTTGTGAGGAGGTCTGTGATCGTCGCCCTGAACGATGGCTCGAGCAGAGCGGAGAATACGGAGCTGATGCCCACGCCTATGCATATCTGAAGCAGTGTGGCTCCGCCATTGATCATACATATGAGTATGAAAACAATCCCCATGGCAGACAGCCCGTCGCCTGTCATCATCAGCAGTCTGCGGTCATATCTGTCCGCAAGCACGCCCGCAGGCACGCCAAACAGCAGTCCCGGCAGAAAGGCTATGAGCGTCACAAGCGCCATATCCGCCGCCCTGCCCGTCATATTGAACACATACACGCCCAGACCGAATGCCGAAAGTCCGCCGCCCACCGATGATATCAGCTCTCCTGCCCACAGCAGCAGGAATTTATTGAAGTTTCTTTTCATTATCCTTCGCCTCCTGCACTTCAAGAAGCCGTCCGATATGCTCTCTTTCAAAGAAGAGTTCCTTGTTCCTGATGATGATCAATGCTGCAAATCCTGTGAGCACCAGTGTTTCGATGCACTTTGTCTGAGGAGTTATCGCTATCTTCTCCTGCATCACATTGAGGAACAGATGGAATATCGCCGTGGCGAGCATGCTCCTGTTGTTCTTGACATACACCCATGTCTGCAGAAAGTCTACGGGTATGGTGCTGAGCATGAAGTTTATTATATACAGCGGGCCCAGCTGTGTGAGCGTATAATGATATGTGCCGGGTATCAGGAACAGCGGCAGATGCCAGCAGCCCCATATGCATCCGAATATGAGCGTCTCATTGAACCAAGTGTGATATGAGCCCACCGCGTCCTCACCGTAGCCTCTCCAGCCCACTTCCTCTATCACCGATGCGAGCACCATCGTAAGAAGTGCGGATGTACCGCCGATGGAAAAGGAGAAATCCTCCGTGAAGCTCAGCTGCTTCGGAGACCCGCCGAACAGCACCGATATCCCGATGGATATGAGCACCGCGGCAAAGAACACTGCCACTGCCTTGACGATCGTTATCGGCTTTATCCTGTAGAAGCCGACTATCTTGCGCTTGAAGTCATCTATGAGCATCCTGTTCTTTGATGTGAGCACGGTGACCACCGCCGTGACAGCGGGCATGAAAAGTCCGAGCACCATGAGCACGAACATCAGCGGGGTATCCTTCACGAACAGTGCGGCGATCCAGAAGCCCCATGTGAGCCCGAATACCGTAAGATAGAACCGCACAGGCCTGTATGTATATTTCATAGCTCTCCCTCCCGTAACTTGTTTGTATCGGACTGTCCTATAAGCGTCTTCATAAAATCCATAGTGCCCTTCTCTGCGCCGAGTATCTTCTCGGTGAGATCTATGAATACCTCTATCTCCTCCGGTGTCTGCTTATTGTCGTCAAAGAGGGCACTGGCTACGATCAGAAGCACCTTCACACGCACGGATATAAGTCTGCATCTGAACACTCCGTCGTTCACTCCATCCTCCACGATAGAGCCGAGCATAGGTATGAGCTTGTTCATCAGCTTTGTCATGACCTTCTTGTGCATAAGCAGATTTTCGGGACGGTTGAGCAGATCCCCTATGGGCTGTTCATCCTTTGAGGGATGGAATGCGGCTATTATGCCGATTATCTTCTGAGGTGCAGGCATGCCGGACTCCAGTATTTTCTGTGCCGTCTGCGCTTCCTCTTCTATCATCATCTCTATTACTTCTTCGAGCATCTGTTCCTTGCTCTCGAAGTAATAGTAATACGTCCCCTTTGCTATCTGTGCTCTGCTTAGTATATCCTCTACGCTGGTCTCCTCATAGCCCTTTGACAGGAACAGCTCATAGGCTATATCGAGCAGCTTTTTCCTGGTCCTCTCGCCCTTTGTCATATTCATCACCTATTTTCGACCGTCGGTCGGTTTTTTATTATAATAGCATACAGCTTCGCTTTTGTCAATAGCAAATTCGACCGTCGGTCGAAAATAGTATATTATTTCAAATTTGATGTAACACAAGTACATTTCTTTGTACAATATGCACAAAGCCGCTGCCATTAAGGCAGCGGCTGTCATTATTCCTCCATGAAATCGGTATCCATAGCTATCTGAAGTTCATACTCCGGATATTCCTTCTTTATCTCACTTGCTATATCCTCATAGACCGTCCTGCGATCCTTCGCATCAAAGCTTATCACCACATCGAACCGCATGGTCATTCTATCCTTGTCTATATAGAAGCCGTGCATCTGATTGACGTACTTATGTGCGGTCACTGTCTGAGTTACCTTATCCCGTATGCGGATGATATCATCGTCCTTAGTATTGACGGAGTATACGCCCACAGCAGTGAGCAGCACCTTATGCTCGGACAGCACCTTCATGGTTATCTCGCGGATAAGCCTGTCAAGCCTTTCTGCCGAATAGGTATCGGGCACTTCTATATGCACAGAGCCGTTCCATGTCTCGGGGCCGTAGTTATTGAGCACCAGGTCATACGCACCGCTCACATCGGGAAATTCCTTTACGGTCTGATATATCGCCTTTGCAAGCTCTGCGTCATTTCTTTCGCCGAGTATCTGGGATATGGTCTCCTTTAGCATCTCAAGTCCCGACTTTATGATAATGCCGGATATTATCGCACCGAGCCATGCCTCCAACGATATCTTCACTGTCATGAATATGATCGCCGCCGCAAGGGTGGAGGCTGATATTATGGAATCGAGCGTGGCATCCTCTCCCGAGTTTACCAGCGATGATGAATTGACCTTCTCGCCCACGCTTTTCACATATCTTCCAAGCACTATCTTCACTATCACCGCCACAGCCACAATGACGAGCGACACTGCCGAATATTCGGGCACAGACGGCGATATTATCGTCTTCACGGATTCCACGAAGGATGTGACGCCCGCATACAGCACTATCACGGCTATCACCATCGCGCTGAGGTATTCTATCCTCCCGTACCCGAACGGATGCTTCTTGTCAGGCTCACGGCCTGCAAGCTTCGTTCCTATTATCGTGATAAGGGAGCTGCCCGCATCCGAGATATTGTTCACCGCATCGAGCACTATCGCGATGGAGTGTGTAAGCACGCCTATCACAGCCTTCATCGCCGCAAGCAGCACATTTGCCGCGATACCTGTTATGCTTGTCCTGACTATTATCTTCTCTCTGGATGTATCTTCGGAATTGTTATGCATAGAATTTCTCCTTATGTGAAAATTTTGTGAAAATGAAAAATATCGCCGAACACGGTTGTATTATATACAGATGATCACAAAGGCCGCTCCCGACTGCAGTAAGGGACGGAAAATCAGACCGAAAGGGATATCATATCATGAAAAAGCTCGTATCATTACTTATAGCAGTTTCCACACTTGCAGGCTGCCCCGTCAGCGCACTTGCTGCCAAAGCAGAGTCATCCGAAGACGCAAATCCCAAAGCATCCTATACCTATGCCGTAAAGGTCGGCAGACGGGATCCCAAAGCAAAGACCTACAAGAACGGCTCTCCCAGATTCAACGACAAGAACGCCATAAAGGACATAGAGATGTCCGAGACAAGAAAATATGTCTTCACCGATGACAAGGGAGAGAACGGCTGCGGCACAGGCGAGGTCATACATTATGCGACTATACCTGTCGGCGATGATATGCCCTCACGCATCGCTCTCATCGACATAGACACCGACAGACACATAGGCTATATGTATGACAACGGCAAGACTGCAACAAGCGGCGATGAGAAAGCAAATGACGGCATATACAGCATCAGGCTCAGATGCGATCTTGACATCGACAGCGACCCGGACAAGTCCGAATCCTACTCCCGCTGCTACTTTGCACTGTACACCGATGCGCACGGAAAGGTACACACCCCTAAGTCCCTCACATATGTGAACGTACAGGAGAAGACTACACAGAAGGAACTGTCCGTATGGGACGAAGTAAATGCGCGCATCAATGCTGTAATGACGAGCGATGAATACAATGCAGCTTCCACCGACGAAAAGGAAAAGATGCTCCTCGATGAGCTGGCTCTGCTTGCGGATGAGGGACTTGTATACGGTGATCTCACAAGGACAAACAAGACCCCGCGCTCCGTTGTATACAAGATAGTGAACGGGCCTACGGTCATCGTTTCCCTCGCGCCCTGCTCCTGCGGCTACGGCTACGACGATAAGACCTGTGACAGCATAGACAGTATGTTCAAGAAGCTCGGCTGATGATATTATACCACACAGCCGCCCATTTGTAAACCCCGCATCAGTAATAACTGCCTCAGAGTGTATGATTCTCTGAGGCAGTATCTCTTTACAGCAGCATACCGGAGATCATTTATCACCGGTACTGCAT
>JAFPPJ010000094.1 GCA_017410745.1 Oscillospiraceae bacterium | reverse complement strand
CTGACGGGCATTGCGGCAGACAAGGGGTATCTTGGCACGGATGCGAAGGTCATGGACTTCTTCCCGGGGTACACCGTGAAGCGGGGCGAGAAGACCATATACGACGTGACTGTGCGCCATCTCATCACCATGACCGCACCGTGGAAGTTCCGCTCGGAGCCGTGGAAAAAGGTATGCACCTCCCCCGACTGGACTGTCGCCGCCCTTGACCTCTTGGGCGGGCGCGGCGGCATCACGGGCAAGTTCCGTTACACCTCGCTGGGGATACAGATACTTGCGGGGATTATCGAGAATGCGAGCGGCAAGAAGTGCATCGACCTTGCCAACGAGTATCTCTTTTCGCCGCTGGGCATCCCTGCCCACACCGCGCACACCGACTCGTCCAAGGAGGATCAGTTCGACTTTCTCATGAACAAGTCCCCCCGCAAAAACGAATGGTACTGCGAGCCTGCGGGCTGTGTCACCGCGGGATGGGGCCTGTGCCTGTCCGCACGGGATATGGCAAGAATCGGCAGGCTCGTGGCAGACGGCGGCGTATACGAGGGCAGACGCATCATATCCCGTGAATGGATCTCTGAGATGACCGCTCCCCATGTACAGCTCGGCATGATGTTCGGGAATATGCAGTACGGCTATATGTGGTACCGTCCCCATCCGGACAGGGAAGTTTACTGCGCCATAGGCGACGGCGGCAATGTCATCTACTGCGACGGAGAGAACGGCATATCCGTCGGCGTGACGGGCACGTTCAAGCCCCGCATATTCGACAGGGTGCAGTTCATCGAGGAAAAGGTACTGCCCCGTCTGTCGTGACCTTCTCCCCCGCCCCGGCACGAGGCGGGGGACTATATCTTTATCACCTTGGTAGCGGTCTTCTCCATGAACCGCACGTCATGCTCCACGAACAGCATAGTCGGCTCGTACCGCATGATTAGTGCCTCTATCTGCATCCGTGAGAACACGTCGATGAAGTTGAGCGGTTCGTCCCATATATACAGATGTGCGGGTGTGAGCAGGCTCGATGCGATCATGACCTTCTTCTTCTGCCCCTGTGAGAGCTCGCCTATATCCTTTGTAAGCTGCGTGCGTTCGAGCCCCATACGGCGAAGCAGCGCACAGAACAGGCTTCGGTCAAGTCCCCTGTCCGCACAGAAGCCCTCTATATCGCCGCTGAGCCCCGATGTATCCTGCGTCACATGGGATATGACAAGTCCCGACGCTGTCTCGCATATCCCCTGCATATGCGCGGGGCTCTCGCCGTATCCCGCGCTCTGCATCACAAGGCCGAGCACCGTGGATTTGCCGCAGCCGTTGCCGCCGCACAATGCCACGCGGTCGCCCCTTTCCACCGTGAAGGACAGCCCGTCGAACAGCATATCTCCATACCCTGCGGACAGTCCCTGCACGTTCACCAGCGTGCTCTTGTGATGGACAAGCGGCGTGATGCGCAGATCCTCCACCTTCTCTATATCCTGCAGCAAGCCCTCCTTTTCCTCTATCTCCGTCTCGATACGCTTCTCCATCTGCTTCACGCGGCTCTGCATCTTCTTCGTCTTAGCCCCGATGAAGGAACGGGTGGAAAGGCATCTGTCATGCTCCTTTATGGGGTCAAAGCCTATCTTGGTGCTCTCGCTCTTCTCCGCCCATTCAGCGGTGCGCTTTGCCGCCTGTCGCAGCTTCTTTATCTCACGGGCGTGCTTTTCATTCTCCGCCTGTGCGAATGCGTCCTTCTTCTGCTTGTTCTCCTCCCACGAGGAGAAGTTGCCGCTCTGCACCTCTATGGTGCGGCGGTTGAGCACGAGCACATGGTCTACGCAGGCATCGAGCAGGTCTCTGTCGTGGGACACGAGTATAAAGCCCTTCTTCCCCGCAAGGTACTCCTTCACCTTCTCCCTTGCCGCCGCATCGAGATGGCTCGTGGGCTCATCTATCAGCATGAAGCTGCCCTCCTCCGAGAACATCACCGCAAGCAGCACCTTAGTGCGTTCGCCGGGACTGAGCGTACCGAACTCCCGGTAAAGCACATCCGCATCCTCACCGAGCAGAGACAGCTCACATATCACGCGCCATTCCTCGCAGCCCGGCTTTATGCTCTCCATGAACTCCGATGCTGTCTGATGCAGCATATCCTCCGTCACCGCATAGGGGAAATACTCACACCCCACGCTCTTGTCTATCGAGCCGCTGTAGCTGTATTCCCCCATCATGAGCCGCAGCAGCGTGGTCTTGCCCTTGCCGTTGCGCCCGATGAAGCCGAGCCGCCAGTCCGTATCCACCGCAAAGGTGGCATCCTCGAACACATTGTCCGCGCTGCCGTCATATCCGAATGTAAGTCTGTTCACACTGATCTGTGACATATATATCCTCCCCTTTCAGGGCATGAAAATACGGAGCTGTCACAAGCCGACAGCTCCGTTATGTTCTCATATGCACAGTGCATGGACACCCGCAGACAGGCCGCCTGTAAAGGCCGCCCGCAGGACACACATATAAAAAGTGGAATATGAAGAACATAATCCGCTTTCGGCAACACGACAGCACAGTATGAGCATGCCCATACCGTCAATAGCTTATCAATGTTTTCAAAAGCAGGTTATCTTCTCATCTTTCCACCTCAGTTTCATATTCTTATCGTGGTGTATCATAACACATCACCCCGCCCGCTGTCAAGTGCAAACGCACAAATTCGTCATTTTGCATCATATTAGGATATATTTCGGGCGTCGGTTTGTACGATATTCCGGCAGATATGCTGCGGCGGAAGTTGGCTTATCCATGAAAATACACAGCCATCGGGCACTGTTTTTGTAGCAATATGACAATTTGCGCAATATTCTTGACAACACGCGATTTATGTGGTAAAATAATTATTCAGCGGGGCGTAACTCAGTTTGGTAGAGTGCTTGCTTTGGGAGCAAGATGCCGCAGGTTCAAGTCCTGTCGCCCCGACCAGGTCGGTACGACCGACAACGATTTCGTTGATGTATTTGCGCGAAGCCTTTTATTTGCGGCTCGGTCACTCTCGTTTGTACTGTCAATGTGTACAGTAAGTTCGACCGACGACGATTTCGTTGATGCATTTACGCGAAGCCGTTTATTTGCGGCTCGGTCACTCTCATTTGTACGGGCTG
>JAFPPJ010000093.1 GCA_017410745.1 Oscillospiraceae bacterium | reverse complement strand
TCAAAGAGGCAGAAAGAGGACAAAGCAGAGCCGACTTTGCTTCAAAGATGAATATTGCGCTGAAGGAAGCGAGTGAAACAGAATATTGGCTCGAACTTCTTCACGAAACAAATTATATTTCAGATGAAGAATATAACAGTATCCAGAGAGATTGTCGTGAGCTTATAAAGCTTCTGATAAGTATAGTAAAGACGGCAAAAAAGTAAACTGTGAAAAACAAAAGTGTCTGTTCATTATGCCTTCTGCATCGAACAGCGCGTCCCGCTCATTATGCATTTAGCATTATGCCTTGTGCATTTAGCATTGTGCCTTATACATTCTTCATTATTGATGGTGTTTATATGAAAAAGCTTTCCCCCGAAGAGATAAGAAAGAACCGTTCCATACTGGAGCGTATAATAATAATAGTGCTGCTGGCCGTGATATACTTTACGGCGCTGTGCCTTGTGTTCCTCAACCGCCCCACAGAGAGCGAGACCGAGAAGCGCAAGCTGGCGGAGATGCCGCAGCTTTCATCCGAAAACTGGTTCTCGGGGAAGTTCTCCGCCGAGTTCACTCGCTGGTTCTCGGATACCGTGCCCTACCGTGAGCAGATAGTGTCGCTGATGTCCGCCGTGAACAAGCACAAGGGCATCGCCGCCCCCGTATTCTACGGCAATGTGCAGGTGGTGGCGGAGACAGAGCCTGCCCCCATAGTCACTACCGTTACGGTGCAGACAGAGCAGGCAAGTACCGAGCCTGCCGTGACCGAGACAGAGCAGAGCGGCGCAGAGACTACAGCTCCCGCAGAGACTACCGCCTCCGAGACCACTACCGAGGAGGAGCTGGTGCAGAACATCGCAGAGTTCAACAACAACGGCATCATCGTTGACGGCGTGAAGATGTACGGCGACAATGCGGGCGTTATGCTCTTCGGCGGCAACGATCCCGCAGGCACGCACTATGCGCAGGTCATAAGCCGTTACAAGCAGATACTCGGCGACGACATAAACGTATACAATATGATAGTGCCCACCTCCGTTGAGTTCTATCTCCCGCATAAATTCAGCCTGTACAGCGTGTCCGAGAAGGATGCGATACAGCATATCTATGACAGCTATACCGAGGATGTCATCCCCATAGATGCCTACTCCGAGATAGCAAAGCATACCGATGAATACATCTATCTGCGTACCGACCACCACTGGTCGCAGAGGGGCGCATACTATGCGTACAAGGCGTTCTGCGATGCGCTGGGCATGAAGTGCCCCGACATCGACAAGGACTACGAGATAAAGACCAAGGAAGGCTTCGTAGGTTCTCTCTACGGATATACCAACGATGCTACGCTGAAGAATTCCCCCGAGATATTCACATACTATATGCCCAAGTCCGAGTACCACACCTACTACTACAAGTACCGCGACCTGTCGAGCGCAGGCGAGAGCGTGCTTTTCCATGAGTACGCAGAGGGCGGCAACTGCTACGGTATGTTCCTGGGCACCGACCAGATACACACGAAGATAACCACGGGCCTTGATACGGGCAGGAAGATATGCGTGTTCAAGGAGTCCTACGGCAATGCATTCGTACCTTTCCTCGTGGACAGCTTCGATGAGATATACGTCATAGATATACGCTACTTCGGCACGAATGCCGTGAGATACATCAGGCAGAACGGCATCACGGACGTGCTCTTCATCGACAATATCTTTGCGGCGAATACCGACAAGCTGATAAACGATATATCCGCACTGTGCACAAATGAGAGAGGCAGCGAGGGCGGCCCCGTGATAGATTGGGATACCCTTGCCACCGCAGTCACCGATGAAAGGGGCTATCCCGTGACAGAGACCGTGACGGGAGCGGACGGCAGCGTCGTAACGGATGCATCGAGCCTGCCCGTAACGGTGCTCATACCCGAGACATCGCCGCCTGTGACGGAGGTCACGGCAGTGCCGGAGGGAGCGGGACAATGATCAGACTTGCGATGTTTGATATGGACGGCACGCTGTTTGATACGAGGGAGGCAAACTTCCTGTCGTATGAGCGTGCCTGCGCCGAGATAGGCGTCACCGTGGACAGGGGCTTCTTCCTTGAGAAGTGCTACGGGCGCAACGCCCGCGACTTCCTCCCCGACCTCGGAGTGCCGCGCGAGATGTACGAAAGGGTACACAGCGCGAAGATAGAGTATTATATGGATCATCTTGACAGTATCGTGAAGAATGAAAATCTGTTCGATCTTATCGGGGTATTCCGCGCACAGGGGATACCCTGTGCTCTTGTCACCACCGCATCGAGATACAATACCGATGCGATACTTCGTGTGCACGGCTGTGAGGACTTATTCGACCTGGTGATGGCATCCGAGGACTGCAAGGTGCCAAAGCCCGCCCCCGACTGCTATCTCCGTGCGATGGAGATATTCGGCGTAAAGCCGCAGGAATGCATCATATTCGAGGACTCCCCCGCAGGCATCGCCGCAGGGAAGGCATCGGGCGCCGGCGTATATATAGTGCAGGGCTGAGCCTGCACTCACTTCGATACATATGAGAGGGATGGTTTGCTGTCCCGATACTCATTGTTATAAATACCAGTAAAAGGATGTTAGTATGTTCAAGCGTTATTTATCCATCTTAAAGCGTGAGTTTGCGGGATACAATGCCGCAAAGCTCGGCAAGGACGCACTTGCGGGCGTTACGGTCGCAGCCGTGGCTCTGCCCCTTGCCCTTGCATTCGGTGTGTCCTCGGGCGCATCTGCGGCGGCGGGACTTGTCACCGCCATCATATCCGGCGTGGCGATAGGCGCACTGTCGGGTGCGAGCTACCAGATAAGCGGCCCTACCGGCGCAATGTCCGCGATACTCGTATCCCTCGTGGCGCAGTACGGCATACAGGGTATGTTCATGGCATCGTTCATAGCGGGCGTGCTTTTGCTGCTGTGCGCCGTATTCAAGCTCGGCGGCCTTGTGTCCTATCTGCCTTCCCCCGTCATAACGGGCTTCACCAGCGGCATCGCAGTGATAATCGCCCTCGGCCAGATAGACAATCTTACGGGCTTTCATTCCTCGGGACTGTCAAACCTTGAGAAGATAGCGAGCTATTTCACCACGCCTCAGCAGCTCGACCCCACCGCATTCATCATCGGCGTGTGCGTGATCGTGTTCATGCTCGTGTACCCCAAGAAGCTGTCACAGTACTTCCCCGGCTCCCTTGCGGCTATCATCCTTGCCACTGCGGTAAAGATGATAATGCACCTCGATGTGCCCTCTGTCGGCGAGATACCCCGCACGCTGTTCCTTGCGGACAGACTTGATATAACCGCGGTAAACCTTGCGGATGTGCCCGATATAGTGGTGCCTGCCGTATCCATCGCCGCCCTCGGCCTTATAGAGTCTCTGCTCTGCGGCGCATCTGCGGGCAGGATGAAGAACGAACGTCTTGATGCGGATGTGGAGCTTGCAGCCCAGGGTATAGGCAATATGCTCCTTCCCCTG
>JAFPPJ010000092.1 GCA_017410745.1 Oscillospiraceae bacterium | reverse complement strand
TGTAATGGACGGCATGTTTGTCAATAATATAAGCTACGGCATACCAGTGCTCAAAAGTGTGAGAAAGCACACAGATATGTTCGTCGATGCTCATCTTATGATAGAAGACCCTATCAGATATATAAGACAGTTCGCTCAGGCGGGTGCAGACAATATCACCTTCCATATCGAAGCAGCGCCCGATCCCGATGCGGTCATATCCCTTATCCGCGAATGCGGAGCTAAGGTAGGAATAGCACTCAAGCCCGGTACTCCTGCCGAAACTGTATACAGATATGCCGAAGCGGTGGATATGATACTTGTCATGACAGTAGAGCCCGGCTTCGGCGGACAGGGTTTTATCTCGGATATGACAGACAAGATCCGTGATATAAGATCTTACCTTGATTCAAAGGGACTTGACAAGGATATACAGGTAGACGGCGGCATAAATGCGGAAACATCGCGCATAGTCCGTGATGCGGGCGCAAATGTGCTTGTAGCAGGTTCGTATCTGTTCGGCGCAGAGGATATGGCACAGGCTGTGCGTGCGATGCGCTCATGAATAAAGAAAAGAAAACAATAGCCTGTATAATGCCTGCGGTGGCACTTGCTGCAGCAGACGGTGCGGCAGTATACATATACGGTGTGCGTATGCTGATAGTTATCGGTATATGTGCAGGCGTATGCTTTGTGTGCGATATACTTTGTACTGTACTGAGCCACAAGCATATCGATCCCTATGATCTTTCGGCAGTATGCACGGGGCTTGCGATAGCCGGTATGCTCCCTGCATCTGTACCGTATACACTGTGTGCTGCAGCCTGCGTATTTGCGGTATGTGTGGTAAAGCATCCGCTCGGCGGCATAATACCTCCGAGTGCGGCAGGATATATATTTGCTGAGCTGTCTGCGCCGATGCAGGTGCTCCGATACCCAAGAGCTGCTAAGATACCCCTCGGCACAGAGCCGGATCTTATCGCACGTGGAGATATCAATGCATTTTCCGTAAACTCGCCCTATTCGGATATGGAATTGCTGGTGGGAAGAGTTCCCGGCCCTGCTGCCGCCGGATTCATTGTTGTCATAGTGATATGTGCGGCGGTACTTATATATTCTGGCAGGGTATCGGGCATAGTATATCTTGGCGGACTTTTCCCGGCTGTATGGGCATACTGCATACACGGCATCGACAGTGCAAAGGCTCTGCTGCTTGGCAGTATGCATTTGTTTGTACTGACATTCATAATATCGGATACGGATAATATCCCAAAGACCAGAAAGGCACGACTTGCCTTTGCTCTGTATGTATGCGCGGTACTCATCATGATACGCGAGATATCCGAGGTCAGCTACCCGGCAGTATACGCAGTTATGCTGACTGCTCCATTCAGACTGCTCGAACGGACGGAGGAGAAGAAATGAAAAGGACAGAAGGTCTGTTTTCACATAATCCGGTATTCGTGGCAGGAATGTCGGTAACTCCTGCGGTAGCCGTATCTGCAACCTTTGACGGAGCATACACCTATGCGGTGATATTCTCGGCACTTACCTTCATATCCCTGATGACCGCATCGTTCCTGCCACGCAGTATACCGTATGCGCTCAGGGTGATACTCTATTCTTTCATTGCGGCGATATTCTATATTCCCGTATATATCTCACTTTCGGACAGGCTTCCGGCCCTTGCGGGTCTCGGAGTGCTGCTCCCTATGATAGCAACTGATGAGTTCGTGGTAAGCGCATCCGAAACAAGATTTTTCAGAAAAAAGCGCAGCGAGATGATCACAGATGTGATATTCCATATACTTGGATTTGATATCGCTGTGATACTTCTCGGCATTATAAGAGAAGTACTTTCATCGGGAGAGCTTGCTGGCAATATCGTCGGCGTTTCTCCGATACTGCCGCTGCTTTCATCGCCCTGCGGAGGCTTCATCCTTATCGGTCTGTTTGCCGCACTCGTCAGAAAGCTTTGCTGAGGTGTGATATGGAAATACTGATATCAATACTCACAGGAGTATTTGCGGCAAACTTCGTCTTTGCCAGAGGATTTGGCGTCGGAATGGCGATGATAGCCGCAAATAACAGGCAGAAGCTTTCACGCATATGTCTGGTGGTGACACTATTCTCGGTGATGTCATCGGTCTGCATATGGGCAGTCGAGCATTTCTCAGGTCTCGGCATCGCACGCGAGGTACTGCCGCTGCTTTATATCACGGTCATAGCTGCGATCTATTCGCTTTCGCTGTTCCTGTGCGTGCTCTTTTTCAGGGACAGATTTGTCAGGATAAGAAAATACATACATATATCCGCATTCAACAGCCTTGTTATGGGAAGTGCCTATCTTGTATCATCGGGGCGCACGGAACTTGATGAATTCACGGCATTCGGACTTACGGCAGGCCTGGGATTCACCTTTGCTGCATTCATGCTTTCGGCGGTGTATCCAAGGCTGAATTCCGATGATATTCCTAAGGCGTTCAGGGGCTATCCCGCAGTCATGATATTCATAGGCATCATCTCCATGGCTATGATGGGCATACTCGGATATGCACCTTCATACAGATGATATCCTTTATGGGAGAACAAAATGAGAAAAAGAAAGAGAAAGATATTCAAGCCAAGGCGCAATTACAGAATAAAAAAGAAAAATGAAAATGCGCTGAAAATACTTGTCGGCGTGTTCAGTGTTGCTTTGCTCGTATTTGTCGGGTACAGTGCGGTACAGCCTATATCAGAATTTATAAAGAGAGAAAAACTCGTCACCCAACAGTATTCAACTTCCGAGACCGAGCCGTCTGTTACGACCGCTTTGGAAACAGAAGCGCCGACGGAAGAGCCTGTGCCTGAGGCGACCAATGAGATCTTGCCGCCTCCGCCCGCGCTTGAGATATATTCCGGCAAAGCAGTGATGCTCGCAGAGGATGTGACTCAGAATGAGCAAATGCTCTATGCCGCACTTGAAAAGGCAGCATCCGAAGGCGCATCGTCTGTAATTATCCCGATGAAGACAACAGGCGGCATATACCGATACAAAACATCGAGCAGGGTAGTTGCTACCGCAGTAACAGACCCTGTAAGGTCTTCTCTCACTGCAGAACAGATAGCGTCTGCAGCTCGTGAGAAGGGACTTGCACCGTGTGCATATGTATCCGTGCTTACCGACAACAACCGCTATGGTGACAGCAGGACAGCGGCATATCATTCTTCCGACGGTGCACCGTGGGTAGACGGTGACCCCTCCAAGGGCGGCAAGCCTTGGATATCGCCGTTTTCTCAGGAAGCTGCCGATTTCCTGTGTGAGATGTGTGCAGAACTCGGTGATGCAGGCTTTTCCCGTATAGTATGCGATGACTTTGTCTTCCCCGAATTCAAGGAAAGAGATATTCAGATGCTCGGTTCCGATGTAGCCGATGAAACTAAGCAAAATGACGCTCTCGCAAGGCTCGTTAAGTCCATGACAAATTCAGCCAGGAGCTCGGGCGCCAATGTGCTTGTACGCCTGCCTGTGCGCGAAGTACTCAAGAGCAGCGGCATCCTTTCAAGCGAGATGTTCAGCGGATGTACTATACTGATAGATATGGGAAAGACAGCAGGCATAACAAAGGTGAACGGGGTGGATATATCCGCACTTGATACCGCACACAGGACTTCTGCGGTATATAACGCAGCAATAGGCTCGATCGGGGATATACAAGCCTATCCCATGTTTGCTTCATCCGCTGAGGATAGCAGCATAGGAGATGCACTTGCTGAGATAGATGTAAAGGCATATTATGTATATTGACAGGTGAACTATGGATCATACTGAACTTGTGCGTGAGATATTTTCACGCAGGGAATCACCCCCGCTGTGCTTCGTACAAAGCTATGGATGCCAGCAGAATTTTGCCGACGGCGAACGGATCACCGGTATGCTTTGCTCTATGGGATGCGGTATCGCCCCTGATATGGAAAGTGCCGATATCATCATACTCAATACCTGTGCAGTGAGAGAGAATGCCGAGAGAAAGGTATACAGCTTTATCGGTGATCTCAAGCATCTAAAGGAAGACCATCCCGACAGGATAATCGGTGTATGCGGCTGTATGGCTCAGGAGAGCGGCACGGTCGATACGATACGGCGTTCATATCGTCATGTGGATATAATATTCGGTACATTCGCACACAAACAGCTGCCAAAGCTCCTTTATGAAGTGCTGACCGAACGCAGGACAGCCGTGGATGTTGAAGAAAGGCAGTATGAATGTCCCGAGGACATGCCTGCGGTACGTTCGTGCAGCTATAAGGCGGGTGTATCCGTGATGTACGGATGCAATAATTTCTGCTCATTCTGCATAGTACCTTATGTGCGCGGCAGAGAGCGCAGCCGTGAACCATCAAGGATACTCGACGAGATACGCGGGCTTGTGGATAACGGCTGCAAGGAGATAATGCTGCTCGGTCAGAACGTGAATTCCTATGGCCGCGGTCTTGATGAAAAAATTGATTTCCCGGAGCTGCTTCGGCGCATAGATGCACTTGACGGTGAATTCCGTGTCAGGTTCATGTCTCCGCATCCCAAGGATGCTACGAAGGAATTCTTCGATGTAATAGCCGAGAGCCGCAAGATATGCAAAAGCGTACACCTGCCGCTTCAATCCGGAAGCGATGATGTCCTTAAACGGATGCACCGCAGTTATACAGCAGCGCAGTATCTTGAACAGGTGGATTACGCACGAAAGATCATGCCGGGGCTCTCGATAACTACCGATATTATAGTGGGATTTCCGAACGAGACACGGGAAGATCATATGGCAACGCTCAATATGATGCGGCGTGTCAGATTTGACAATATCTATTCGTTCATATATTCACCGAGGAAGGGCACAAAAGCCGCACTTATCGAAGACCATGTGTCGGCAGAGGAGAAATCACAGCGCATGGGCGAGCTTCTCGCACTGCAGCGTGAGATCACCGCCGAGAGCTACAAGCGTTTCATCGGATGCGTGTTTACCGTGCTTTTTGACGGAGTATACAAGAACGGTATGATAAGCGGCAAGAGCGATGAATTTATAATAACTCTGGTTAATGCAGATGCTTCTCTTATCGGCACAGTCCACAGAGTTGAGGTGACCTCTGCTCACAACTGGGCGGTAGAAGGCAGGATAATAGATTGATGGAGGACATATATGGATATTATTACACTTGCAAGAGAACTCGGTCAGGCGCTCCAGAAGGATCAGCGCTATATCGACTACAGCGCAGCAAAGCTCGCAAATGACGAGGACACGGAGCTTCAGAAGAGCATAGCCGATTTCCATTCCATACAGATGGAACTCAGGGCTCTTACCGCTTCAGGCGGTGATGCTTCCGAGATACAGCGTCTCAATACAAAGCTCACCGAGCTTTATACCGAAATAACATCCACACCGCATATGATGGCGTTTGAGAATGCAAGGACAGAGCTTGACTCACTGCTTGAAAGCATCAATTTCATAATCACCTGTGCCGCAAACGGTCAGGATCCCATGACCTGCCCGGATACACCGCCCGCAGGCTGCGGCGGAAGCTGCGCAGGATGCTCGGGATGCGGTTGATCTACCTTAAAAGCTGATTAGTAAAGGGATAAAATGAATATAGACCGAAATACACTTTCACCGATGATGAAGCAATACTTCGAAGTCAAGGATAAATATCCCGGACACGTTGTATTCTTCAGACTCGGCGATTTCTATGAAATGTTCTTTGATGATGCAGTCACAGTCTCAAAGGCACTTGAACTTACTCTCACGGCAAGAGACTGCGGACAGAACGAGCGTGCGCCTATGTGCGGCGTTCCGTTCCATGCCTGTGACGTGTATCTCAAAAAGCTGATAGAGCAGGGCTTCCGTGTTGTAATATGCGAGCAGATGGAGGATCCGAAGCTTGCAAAAGGGCTTGTGAAGCGTGATGTGGTGAGGATAGTCACTCCCGGTACACTTACGGAACAAAATCTGCTCCGTGACGACCGGAACAACTACATCGCATCTATGTATACAGACGGCAAGAGCGTATCGCTGTGCTTCGCAGATATATCCACAGGCACAGCGGCGCTGTTCGTGCATCATGATATGCAGGATGCGCGCAGGTCTCTGCCAAATGAGCTCTCACGCTACGACCCTGCGGAGCTGCTTGTCAACAACAAGGCTGCAGGCATGACGGATGTGATGGAGTTTGTCCATAACAGGATGGAGCTTCATGAGACATTGCTGCCGGATGTATACTTTGCTTCCGAGGAATATGAGCCTCTCGTACTTGCGCAGTTTTCCGCAGATGATACCAAGTCTCTTGGCATCGCAGACGGCGACGAAATATCCGTATCCGCACTGTGCGGACTTTTC
>JAFPPJ010000091.1 GCA_017410745.1 Oscillospiraceae bacterium | reverse complement strand
TGAGCTCCTCGTGGCTGAGCAGCCCGAGGATAACGCTGTCAAGCTTCTTTTCGTTCATCGGTGTCCTTCCTTTCTCTTATCATCGCATACTCCAGCAGCTTTGCGGGGCAGCTATGTATACATTCGCCGCACTGTATGCATTCGTAGCCGGTGATACTTCCGCGGCGCATCTCATTTGCCACATCTATGCTCATGGGACAGGCACGGGTGCATTTGCCGCATGACAGACATCCTTCGGGCTTTGCCTTTATCGTGAGGCCGGGCAGATGCAGCGCACGGCGCAGTCTTGTGCCGAGCACCATGAACGGCGCCATCCAGCATATATACCGGCAGAACGCTCTCCTGCCGCCTATCAGCGACGGTATCACGATAAGCGTCACTATGCCGTAGTATATGATATAGCTCTGTATGTCCGTGACGGATATGCCGTGAAATGTCATATACGCAGGATCAACGGCAGTGATGCCGTTTACTGCATAGCAGCATATGACCGCAGTGAGCCATACCGCCCATATCACATATTTGAGCCTGCCGAGCTTCCTGCTGCCGGCGGGCTTGTCCTGTACGCGGAACAGACATTCCTGTATCCCGCCCGCAGGACAAAGATATGCGCAGAACACCCTGCCGAAGGGTATGGACAGCACCGTCATGAGACAGAATACGATGAAGCTGCCGTTGACCGTGTGCGAGAATGCCGCATTGATTATGAGCACAGGGCTGAGATAGTACAGCACCACGGGGAAAAGCAGCATAGCAGCAACAAGTGTGAAGCATCTGATCTTTCTGAGTTTTTTCATAACGCCCTCCTGTATCAGACTGATATATTGTAAGTATTATATATCAGTCTGATACATTTGTCAAGGGCTTTATAAAATTTTAAGAAAATTCTTTACAAATCACAACAAATGCGGTATAATCAAGACAAAGAATCGTTCATGCCACGACAGGAGGAATGCACATGAAGACCGACATTTCATATACAATAAAGGAAGGCATCATCAACATTGCCTTGCCGCACCGCATAGACACGAACAACGCCGCAGACGTTGAGGACGATATAACGGAGATCACCTCTGCAAACGAGGGCAAGCCTGCATTCGATGCCCGGGATCTCACATATATATCGAGCGCAGGTCTGCGTATACTTCTGCGCACGGCTAAGAAGTACGGCAAGACGGATATATCGAATGTGCAGCCCGCAGTATACGATATATTCGAGACCACGGGCTTCACGGAGATACTCAGTGTATCCAAGGCGATGCGTGAGATCGACATCACGGGCTGCGAGGTCATAGGTCAGGGCTTCTTCGGCACGGTATACCGCATAGACGATGAGACCATCGTGAAGGTATACTCATCCCCCGACAGCCTTGATATGATACGCAACGAGCAGCGTCTTGCCCGTGCTGCGCTCATTGCGGGAGTATCCACTGCCATATCCTATGATACGGTGCGCATAGGCGACAGCTACGGCTCGGTGTTCGAGCTGCTGCGTGCCAAGACATTCAACGAGATCATCATAGAAAAGCCCGATGAGACAGATGCTATGATAAGGCGGTACGCCGCATTCATGAAAAGCACCCATGAGATAGAGATGCCCGAAGGCCTGCTCGGGTCGGGGAAGGAGAAATTCATGGGGTATCTGTCCGATATCGCCTCTCTCCTGCCCGATGGAATGGAAGAGAAGCTGCGCCTGATGCTCGATGAAGTGCCGGAGCAGAACACTTTGCTGCACGGTGATTTCCAGATGAAGAACATCATGCTGACGGACGGCGAGCCGATGCTCATAGATATGGATACACTGTCCGCGGGGCATCCCATATTCGATCTGCAGTCGGTATATGTGACATATTTCGCATACGGCGAGGACGACGAGAACAACAGCATGAGCTTCCTTGGCATACCTTCGGAGACGTCGGCGATGATATGGGACAGATTCATCGGGTATTACTTTGACACGGAAGATGAGGATCTCATATCAAAGATACGCGACAAGGTGCGTATAGCGGGATGCATACGCTTTTTGTTCCTGCAAAAGACCTTCTCGCAGGGGGATGCACTGTACGATACCCGTGTGAAGCATACCATCGAACATCTTGAAGATCTGCTGACAAGGACTGACAGCCTATTATACTGACAATAACAAACGGAGCTGATAGATATGAAATACAGGAAAATGAAGGACGGATCGGATGTATCCATACTCGGATACGGATGTATGAGATTCACCTCGAAGGCCGGCGTGATAGACCTTGACAAGGCCGAACGAGAGATCATGGCCGCGATAGAAAAGGGCGTGAACTATTTTGACACCGCATACATCTATACCGGCAGCGAGGATGCACTCGGAAAGATACTCGAGCGCAATTCCTGCCGTGACAAGGTGATGATAGCTACCAAGCTGCCGCAGTATCTTGTGAAGAACTCCGCCGCGATAGACAAATACTACAACGAACAGCTCAAAAGGCTGCGCACGGATCATATAGACTTCTATCTGATGCATATGCTCGCAGACGTAAAGGCATGGGAGCGTCTGAAGGAGCTTGGCATACAGGAATGGGCAGAGGCAAAGAAGAAGAGCGGAGAGATACGCAATTTCGGCTTCTCGTTCCACGGTGACACAGATACGTTCATCGAGCTCATAGATGCCTATGACTGGGACTTCTGCCAGATACAGTACAACTACCTTGACGAGCACACCCAGGCGGGCAGGCGCGGCCTTGAATACGCAGCTTCAAAGGGCATACCCGTAGTGATAATGGAACCGCTAAGAGGCGGCAGGCTGGTGAACAATCTCCCGAAAGGCGCTGTGGCCGCAATAGAGAAATACCCCGTGAAGCGCAGTGCGGCTGAGTGGGCATTCCGCTGGCTGTGGGATCAGGAGGGTGTCACCTGTGTGCTTTCGGGCATGAACTCGATGCAGATGCTCGAGGAGAATGTGAAGAGCGCATCCGAGGCGGAGGCAGGCGAGTTCTCCGCGCGCGATCATAAGCTGATAAACTACCTGCGCGAGCAGATAAACAAGACCGCAAAGGTGGGCTGCACAGGCTGCCGCTACTGTATGCCATGTCCTAAGGGCGTGGA
>JAFPPJ010000090.1 GCA_017410745.1 Oscillospiraceae bacterium | reverse complement strand
TACCTTGCAGGTGCCTGCCGCTACAGCGTCGTCGATGATCTTGTAGAGATCGGGAACGATGGGGTCTACGCCCTTCTTCATGGCGATGTAGCCGCTGTCGGCGAGGTACTGAGCGTCCTCGGAGATGTACTCGATGAAGAGTCTTGCAGCCTCTACATTGTCGCAGCCCTTGGAGATAGAATATCCATCAGCAGCGGATGCCATTACATAGCGGCCTGCACCGAAGTCGGGTGCGGGAGCGAACTTGATAAGCGAAGGATCGGTGCCCTCGGGGCATCTGCCCTGGATCTGGGGAACTACCCATGCGCCGAAGAGCATCATGCCGGCCTTGCCGTTTCCTACAGCGTCCATAGCCACACCGAAGTCGGTGTAGGTATCAGCCTCGAAGAAGCCTCTCGACTTCCACTCGGTGTACATCCTGATGGTCTTGCCCATGGGATGTGAATCACTGAAGGGAGCGTCGGATCTGAGCATTGAAGGATATGCGTCATTCGATCCTGCAACATAGTTTGCGAAATCATTGATGGTGGAGAGAGGCCAGTTCTCAACGCGGTGCATTGCGATGGGGTCTATGCCTGCGTCGCGGAGTGCCTGGCAAAGGTTCTCGAATTCTTCCTTGGTAGCGGGGATGGAATCGTAGCCCACCTTCATGATGGTCTTCTCATTGTAAACAACGGCGTTGTTGTATGTCTTTGCAGGCATGAGTGAGTAGATGTAAGTGCCGTCGTTCACCATAGTGTTTGCATAGTAGCCGTAGAGCTTCTTAGCCTCGTCTACCGTGCAGTAAGGGATAGCGTACTGCTGCCATTCCTCTATCGACCAGTTGGGAGAGGTATAGATGTCGATGCCGGGGTCATTGGTCTGGAGAAGAGGACGGATGTCATCTTCCGTGGAGTTTACCTGCAGATCAACGTGGATGCCGTATTCGCTCTCGAACTTCTCTGCGAGATGCTTGAGGTAAGCGTAGCTCTCGTCACGGTAGGTATTGCCGTTCTCATCCTTCTTTTCCTCACCGAGCACTCTGTTTCCGCCGTGAGTGTAAAGTGTGATGAAAGTACCCTTGAGTGCGGTGGCGTTGATATCCGAGATGCGCTTGAAGCCTGTGTCGCCGGCAGGCTTAGCATTGGAAGACGCCGTATTGCCGCCCGCTGCAGGTGCAGGATCTGCACCTGCGTTGTTCGGCTGGGATGTGCCAGTTCCTGCGCATGAGGATAACATGGCTGCTGCGAGCATTGTACCGCTCAATGCCTTTAATGTTCTCTTATCCATTTCCTTTTCCTCCTGAAAGTCACTGTTAATCTTATCCGTCCGACCCGGTCACCTAACGGGTCGCCTAATCGTTAAGAACATTATCCATCATTATCGCTTAAAAATCAAGTACTTTTTTATTAAAATTAATTTTTCTACCCTATGCATAAATATCATGATTTTGATTTGTGCGTTGTACACAAAACTAGCGACATTTACGCGCTGATTTTAGACAATGATGAAATAAAATCAGATGTATACCACCTGAAGATCGATCGTGCCGAGCACTGATCACACGAGCGAAACGGTAAGAGAAACATAAGATTTATACGAAGCAGATCTCACGACTGATCCGCCTGCGGTCGGGATAAAAGTTTCAGGTTGCGTTCGATAAGGCTGCAGCGCTGCTTGACGCACTCACTTGTGCGAAGCGCATCCGACGGAGTATTGAACGCATAGTCGAGCATCCTCTCTATCGAGGTAGATGCCACATGGAGCCTGGTATCGGATGAAGCATAGTATATGTACAGTTCTCCGTTGTCATCGGCAACAGCACCGTTGGTGAATACCACATTGGACACATCGCCCACGCGCTCATCTCCGAGCGGTGCGATGAGATATCCTCCGGGCTCTGCGATGACTCTCCACGGCTCATCAAGTGCGGTCACGAAGCAGTACACGACGTAGCGGAGCCCTGCGGCGGTATTCCTTACGCCATGAGCGATGTGCAGCCAGCCGCGGTCGGTCTTAATAGGCGTTGCACCTGCGCCGTTCTTGCTCTCGGTTATGGTATGGTAGCGCCTGATGCTCGTCATGCGCTCCTCATCTATCACTGCATTGGTTATGTCCGCAGCAAGGCCGAAGCCTATGCCGCCGCCCGAGCCTGTCTCTATGAAGCCATCCATCGGGCGTGTGTAGAACGCATACTTCCCGTCTACAAGCTCCGGCAGTAGAACAACATTTCTCTGCTGGGGGCTGCGAAGGGTAACAAGGTCGGGAAGGCGCTCCCAGGTCACCAGGTCTTTGGTGCGTGCGATGCCTGCTGATGCGACTGCCGCGGAAAGATCATCCGTGCCTGCGCTTTTCTCTACGCAGAACACGCCGTATATCCAGCCGTCCTCATGCTGAGTGATGCGCATATCATATATATTCGTCTCATCATCCGTCAGCGCAGGCATAGTTATAGGATAATCGCGGAACCTGAAGCCCTCTGTGGGACTGTCGCTTTCGGCAGCTGCAAAGAAGCTCTTGCGGTCATTGCCCTCAACACGGGCTACGAGGATGTATTTCCCGTCAAGCTTTACAGCGCCCGCATTGAACACCGCATTTACGCCGAGGCGTTCCTCAAAGAACGGATTGGTGTCCGCGTCTATATCATATTTCCAGTAAAGCGGGATATGCTCGCGTGTGAGTACCGGATACTCATAGCGCTCATATATGCCGTTATAAAAGTCCGACTTCCTGTTGGGGCGGGAAAGCAGCTTCTCCTGCTCTTCGCAGAGCTTAATATATCCGGGGTGTATCATAGTTACCTCCGTTCGGTAGATGGGCGGTATCCTGCTCTTTGCATATACTATAGCACACATTAAATTTAATGTCAATAGCAAATTAAATTAATTTATTTTGAAAAATTATTAAGCTGAAAGGCGTTACGGGTCACAACCTACAAACAACGGCCTGTTTTTTTGTGCAACCCACATAAACAGACATTTCCCGGCCATTGTCACGAATTCGTCCGCCGGCATGGAGTCAGCGCTGACCGCGGCATCCGGTACCCTGACGCAAAGAGCATATATGCCATTACATGACACATATATCGCAAATTTTACTCTTTACAAATCGAAAAATATAGGTTATAATAAAATTAAGTTGGCGGATTAATGTCACACCATTACAGAATGAGCAGGATAGGTGTCTATTATGGCTAAGCAGATCACATTGACCGATATAGCAAAGGAATGCGGCACGAGCAATGTCACGGTGTCGAACGCACTTTCGGACAAGAAGGGCGTGAGCGACGAGCTTCGCAAAAAGATAAAGGAAACAGCGGAACGCCTGGGATATGTATCCTCCCGCAGCGATGCACAGAAGCGTGACAATAATATGGTCGGGGTACTTAGCCCGGCGAAGTTCATGGATCCGAACGGCTCTTTCTACTGGTCGCTGTATAACTCCCTTGTAAACAAGCTGCAGGAGTCGGATCATTACTGCCTTATCTCCGCACTGTCGGAGCAGGAGGAGAACGACCTTGTCCTCCCCAAGTTCATCACCGACGAGAAGGTGGGCTCGCTCATATCCTTGGGACAGCTCAGTGAGAGGTATGTGGATATGCTCAAGGAAACAGGCATACCTATGATACTTCTCGATTACTATCTCGTGGATTCGGGCGTGGATTCCGTGGTATCAAACGGCTACCTCGGCGGCTACGAGATCACCACATATCTTATAGAGCACGGACACAGGGACATCGGCTTTATCGGCACAGTGAAGTCCACATCCAGTATATTTGACCGATATATGGGCTACATGAAGGCTATGATCGAGCATGACCTGACAGTAAGGCCCGAGTGGACGATAGACGACCGCAACGAGCATACCGAGATAGACCTTGTCTTCCCCGCCGCCCTCCCCTCCGCATTTGTGTGCAACTGCGACGAGACAGCATATAAGGCCATCAACTATTTCCATGAGAGAGGGCTGTCCGTCCCGGATGATATATCCATCGTGGGATATGATAACTTCCTCATATCCGAGATAAGCAAGCCCACCATAACCACCATAAACGTAGACCCCGAGTTTATGGCAGAGAAGGCGGCAGAAGCATTGCTAAGACGCATAACCGACCCGGGCTGCCCCGTAAGGAACATGACAATAAGCGGCGAACTCATCGTAAAGGAATCCGTCCGGGAGCTCGCAAGATAACACACGGCCGACTGCTTATACCGCAGCCGGCCTTATCTGTATCGCGGGCAGTGCCCGCAGCCACCTTTGGCTTTGATATGTTTGCAGAGCACATAGAATATTTTCGTACCTATTGCATTTTTATATATTGTGTTATAAGCGGGCAGCGCCCGCAGCCACCCTTGGCTTTGATATGTTTGCATGGCACATAGAATATTTTCATACCTATTGCATTTTTAAATATATTGTGTTATAATATTATCATCTTATTAATAAAAGGAGATTTTGCCATGAAAGAACATAAGATACTTGATCATCCTATAGTGGGTTATTTTCTTCTCCTTATCTTTGCAAACCTCGTCAGCGTCATAGTATCGGGCATAATAGACAGCATGATCCTCGGGAATATCATACCGGGATATGCCGTCACGGCAGAGATACAGGGCAGAACTGTCATTTCTGCATCGGGCGTGGGCAACGCCATCGGCGCGATAATCGCTGTCGGCATATTCTTCCTCTGGTTCCGTCCGCAGTTTGACGGGATGCTCAAAAAGAAGGATATACTGAAAGCGCTGCTCCTGCTTCTCCCGATATGTGCTGTACACTGGATAGGCAGTATAGCGAGCTGTGTACAGTTCGGCATCGCTGCTGTTCCGATAGCATTCCTCAGAGCTGCAGCGCCGGGTTTCGGTGAAGAGACAGCCTTCCGCGGTCTGGGCGTGGCAAACTATATGCGCAAAGACCCGTCCGAAAAGGGTATCCTCACCGCTTTCTGGCTGTCCTCTATAGTATTCGGTCTTATCCATATAGGCAACGCTCTCAACGGCGCACCTCTCGGGATATCTGTACTGCAGGGTCTGTATGCCATAGGCATCGGCATGGCTCTCGGCGCAGTATATCTTCGCACGGGTAATATACTTCCCTGTATGCTCGCACATATGAGCCTTGATTTTCTGGAGTTCTGCCGCGGCGACCTCGGTTCAACAGGCGGTATCATGATAAATCTGGGTATAGGCGACTGGATAACGATCGTAGCAGGCATTGCAGGCGCTGTCTGGGGTCTGTATCTTATAAGACCCGCTGTGCGTGCAGATATCACCGCGCTCTGGACGAACAAGTGGAGCGGCACTGCACCCGCAGACGCTGCATGATACTGTCCATCTTTTGGTCTTGACATATATGCAGGGACATACGCGATATGTTTAGCCGCATTGTATGCTGCAGCCCTTAAAAAGAGGAATGTCATATGCCGGAAAGCCTTGTTATACGCGCAGAAAATGACACCATACATGGTGCGCTACCGGGAGCTGCTCATTCCCGCAAAGCTGTCCGATACGCTTGGGCAGAAGCCCGCAACAGGAAGTGATGTGCAGTTTATATGGGATCATAAGGGCACATCGACCATAACAAAGGTGTTGAAGAATCTTCTTGAAGAATAAACGTTCTGTGTACTGCCTCCCTGTAACAGCGTACAGCGCTTTTTAGGAAAAAATATGTTGACTTTTTCTTAATAATGTTGTATAATTGATACAAACTTGGATAGCCGACAGATGAAAAGCATAACGCTTTAAACAAATATTCTGATAAAGGGATGATACACGATGCAGGAACTCAGTGATATTTCATTTGAAAAAGCATTGGACTACTTTGGCAGATCTGTCAGTGCGGTACTTGTCGTTGACGAAAAAGCCGATGCCTATCGTTCACTTGTGCGCAGGAGCATATTCTGTGATATCCTGGCCGAGAGCGGCACCTATTCCGATCTGGTGCGGACACTGTGGTTCCACCACAATGACGACGGCAGGAAGATCACCGACACATACAATGTATTCATTCCGAATATGAACAAGTTCACGGGCAAGAACAGCAGGCGTCTCAAACTGATCGTTGACAATATCCCTCATATCGTGCAGCTGCTTGTCCTGCCTTTAGAAGACAGTGACCGCTATCTCTTTTTGCTCGACAAGCTCGATGAGCATGTGTATGAGGATGAGACCGAGACAGAGGAAAAGGTAAGCTCCATACAGAACAATATCTATGTGTTCACTATGACATTCGACCTTGTGAACGACACCACAGGCAGCGTTTCACTCACGGAGGTATCCGATGAGCCGCTGAATTATCAGATAAGCTATTCCCAGTGGCGCGAGACCATAGTAAATATGGTGCCCGATGAGGACAAGGAGCTGTTTCTTACCCGCTCCTCGCCCGAGTATCTGCGTGCCCACTTCAAGCCCGGACATATGGAATCCTTCGATCTGCAGATGATAAATCTCGACGGCATATATCAGTGGGTCAAGCTGATATTCAGCCGCATGGAGACCACCAACGAGAACGACTACCGTTTCGTATACATGGTGCAGAACATCCATGAAGCCACAATGAATATGAAGGCTACGCTAAAGCACTATGAGGAGCTTGCCTCCACCGACCCGCTCACCGGCGTATTCAATCATGGCCGTATCGAGACAGAGCTGCGCAACGCTGTCGAGCAGTGCTCTCAGGACGGCACTCCCGCAGGCATACTCATCCTTGACATAGACAATTTCAAGAGCGTCAATGACCGCTACGGCCACGCCGTCGGTGATGCCGCACTCGTTTCCATGGCTGAGATCATAAGGCGGACGCTCTCCGACAAGAACGCTGTGATCGGACGCTGGGGCGGCGAGGAATTTGTCGTGGTGATCTACGGTGAAGACAATGCCGCTTTGCAGGAGACCGCAGAAGCTCTCCGCACCCGTATCGAGGAAGTGGCCTTTGATGCGGTGGGCTCTATCACCGCCAGCATAGGTCTTTCCTCACTGCTGCCAAATGATATGCCCGACTTGTGGTTCGCACGAGCCGATCACGCACTGTATACTGCCAAATCCGCCGGCAGGAACCGCATATGCGCTGAATGACGATACCGCCCGATCATCACGATCGGGCGGCTTTTTGCGCCTTGTCCTATGATCAGAACAGATGCGCCATTTCGTCGTATTCCTTTGTGTATTCGGCGGATGTGAAGATATTTCCCGCAGCCTTTTCCGCATTAACGATATATATGCTGTACTGCTCGTAATGCTGTCCCTCAAAGCCTGTCATTGAATGAGCCACACGGTAATTGAAGCGCAGCACGCCCGCCTCTCCCCTGTCAAGGATGAATGCACGTTCGCATTTGAGTCTCCTGCCCTTTACCCGCGAGCCTTGCCTGTCGTAGTTTATATTATACCCTTTCCTGAAGGGATTGTATCCGGGTTTGTCGATATAGTGCCAGTACACCTCATATCCACCGTCACACTCGAATATCTCCACGCTCGGTATAACAAGCTCGGACACGTCGTCATACCACATGCCCATGTTATTATCCCGTATCTTCGCTATGCGCATATTCTGCTTATGTGCGAAATGGGTGTCAAAATCGGGATGTATAGGCTCGCCGCGGGTATAACGGTATATCCCTCTGACATACTCGTCCTCTGTAAAGACATCTCCGCCGCCCTCCTGATAGAAGTTCAGCCTCTGCACAAATACATTTTTATCCGACTTCAGCGATACCTCATCGGGTATCCTGTGCGGCCTGAAATACTCCCGCCTTTTTACCGCTCCCTGCGGACTGCGGCTGTCCTTTTCCCAATACATCCGTACACACTGTATCGCAAGCATCATATCACCTCATCATCCGTGACTATCACTATCTCATCACAGCTCACGCGGCATCCGAGGAAGAGTATCTTCACGCCTGCATCCAATGCATCCTGCCACGCTCTGCCAAATTCGGGGTGCGTATCTGTATTCGGCCGCACCTCGGTCATACCGTTCATCTGTATCACAAAGGCGAGCACCGCCCTGTACCCCTGCTCCCTTGCACGGATAAGCTCATATATATGCTTTATCCCTCTTTCGGTGGGCGCATCCGGGAAATACCCGATGCCGTCCCTTTCGAGGGTGCAGCCCTTCACCTCCATAAGGAAGTGTTCACTGCCCCGCTCCATATAGAAATCTATCCGCGACTCACCGAAGGGATACTCGGGCACGATCCTGTCATATCCGCGCTGTCCGAGCCATTCACCCACCGCCTTGTTGGGTGCCTGTGAGTCAATGTTTATTATCATGCCGTTATCCTTGCGCACGGCAACAAGGTCATATCTCGTTTTCCTGCCGGGCGTGCCCGGTGCGGTGAGCCATATGTCACAGCCGTTTATCAGCAGTTCCCTGCATCTGCCCGTATTCTTCACATGGACTGTCTCCTGTCTGCCGTTTACCGAGACTATCGCTGTAAACCTGTTGGGACGGCTTATGAACGTTCCCTGAATTATGTTGTCGTATCTCATATCATCACTGTGCCTTGTACAGTTCTCTGCATCCTCTCTGCTTTGCAGTTCACGGGCTTCACCCTTTTATCTCATCAATATGATAAGTATACCACATCCCGCCCATAAAATCAAGCAGGCGGTGATGCACGTTTTTCAGACCGGCATCGCAGGACAGGTACAGCAGGATAATGCAATACTGCCGATATCCCTTGAAAACCGGAGTGCGGTATGGTATAATATATTATCATGGAATGAGGGGGTCCCTATGGATAACGAGATCATAAAAGCCGGGAATAATACAGAGGATATATACTTCCATACGCTCTTTTGTGATAACAGCTCAAAATCGTGTATATACTGCCGTTAACTCTGCTATGGTCATAGCATACTGGGAGATCGGTGAGCAGAT
>JAFPPJ010000089.1 GCA_017410745.1 Oscillospiraceae bacterium | reverse complement strand
TGGGAGAGAATGGTGAGATAAACGTCTCGGATATAGAGGACAAGATAATTGCCTTGAAAGAAAATATCGAGGAGATAACCCATTCACTGCCCTATACGCTCAAAACATACATATCTGATCCAATTGTGGGTAACGAGAAACGGATAGAACTTGAAGGTGAGCTTAACAAGTATGTTCAGTACAATGACCAGCTGAAAGAAATGCTGAAAAAGATGACTCTTGGTATGGGACTTACGATAGAGGTGGATAGTAATGAATGAAATAGCTTTGCAGGGAGACGGCGCACTTATTATGAGCAGCGGCGGTGATCTGTCCGAACTTATAAAACCTCTTTCCCGTGAAATACATCTTTTCGATACATTTATTGCGGGAACGGCGAATACTGGCAGAGAGCTCATAGACAGACTGAATACAGGTGACAAGCTTGATCTGCGCAGCGAGAGAAATAAATTTGAAGAGAATGCGGTAGCAGTATACTCGGAAGGGAATAAGGTCGGCTATATTCCCGAGAAGGATGTTATCATATTCTCACGCTTGCTTGATGCAGGAAAGGCATTGACTGCAAAGGTATCTGACATAGACCGCAGTTATAATAATCTGGCAAAGATAAAGATATCTATATTCCTGATTGATTTCTGAGAGTACATCTGTCAATACTATGAAAGGCTGCGATATGCAAGACATACTATGCCTGTGATCAGTTCGGGATGCTCTGAACAGTCAGGATGTCATAAGGAGACTTTTACCATGCTTTTCGGACATAATAACACCGAGCGGGCACAGTGCCTTATCGAAAAATATAAAGAGCAGGAGGAGAAACGTTATTATTTCCCACTGCTGTATTCTGCGCTCGGTCACGACCCGACGCCGGAACATATCCGCTTCATCAGCAGAGAAGCGGATAATATGATATTCAATAAGGATGCCTTTTTCGTGGCATCACTTATGCACAGCTACAGCAATGAAGCACCCGATTGTGACCCGAAGATATGGGAGAAACACTGTGAGTATGAGAGCGGTTATCATGCACTGCTTATATGCGGCAGCGCTCATCCCAACGGCTATTTCCGCGAAAAATGCCTGAAACTGCTTGCCGGTCACCGCAAAACGCTCAGCTATATCCTCATCCGCATGAATGACTGGGTGCCTGCTGTCCGCCGCACAGCATGGGAAGTGCTGCTCGTAACCCTTAGAAAAGTATCGGTAAGTGAGATCATATACTCGATGCCCTATGTGGAATATGTCCGCCGCGGACGGCGTGTACAACGGGATGAATGCTTTTCTATGGAAACGCTTGACCATATGCTCATGCAGATAGTGTCAGCAAACAAGGAGAGCGTACTGCATTATCGGCTGCCTTTGCGCAAGCTGTGTTATAAACTGTTTATCCTCCATCCATGCAGCAGTAACAGCGAACTCATGCTGTGCTTTATCTCCCGTGAAAAGGATGGGGAACAGAGACTTGCATTGGTGCGCTCATATCTTAAAAACGAAGAATATACCGTGACCGATGGATTCATCGAACGAGCAATGCAGGATAGCTACTGGCGTGTGCGGCTCGAAGCCTATGAGTACCGCATGAAGCACAGCGGTATGTGGGATGGGATTGAGAAACTGCTTTTTTCGCCGTATTATCCCATACGTCAGTTTGCGGCCTATTATCTGGAAAAGAACGGCTTTGACTGTGTACGCTTCTGCCGTGAGAATCTGCCCGATACATTGCTTGCACTGTCGGATAAAGGTGCATCTGAAAATATACCATTTGTCCGTCCATATCTTGAAACAAGACCTGTCCAGGCGCTTACCGCACTTGTGAGACTTGATGCAAAGGACAGCAGGGAGCTTGTATGGGAATGTATCAACTCAGACGATACTAAGCTTGCCAAGACAGCATATCGCCTTGCACAGACACAGATACACTTTACCTGTAATGAGCTTCTGCCCCGTATAAAAGAGGAGTCCGATCCTGTGATACAATGGCGGCTCATACGTCTCCTGCGCGATAATGACAACAGTGAGCTGATGCCTGTGCTCATCAGGATGGTGCGTGACTACCCGCATATAATGTCGGATATCATTGAACTTATCAAAAAAATGTGTGGTTACAGCCGCAGCGGGTATCATGGTATATTTGTGACGCAAAAGCAGCATAAAGACATAGAAGAAGCTCTGCGTTATGCGAATAATTATATCCCGCTCGATCTGAATAATTATATCATATTGCACATGAGGGACAGATAGTGAGCCGACGGCAGATATTTCTAATCAGAGTTTAATGCGATTCTCACTTGTTTTATTTGATTTATGCATTTGTATGATGTGTAATGAAAAACGTCAAAGCTGATTTTATGATACGGGATATCAAGGGGAGAAAGATATCCGTTGCAGCAAACAGGGCTTGCCGTATTTCACACATAAAGAAGGAATAATATGACCGGTATATATTTCAGCGGAACGGGCAATTCCGCATATGCAGCAGAATGCTTCTGCAGGGAATACGATGCGTGCGCAAAGGCGTATTCCATTGAGGACAGTGCCGCAGTCACGGCAGCGAAGGCCGCAGATATGATAGTGTTTGCATATCCCGTAATGTTCAGCACAGTGCCGAAGATCATGCGTGACTATGTAATGGACAACTCCGATGTATGGAAAGGCAAGAAGGTCTTTATAATCGCAACGATGGGACTTTTCAGCGGGGATGGCTCCGGCTCCCTCGGTCGTCTGCTGAAAAGCTGCGGCGCAGAGGTCGTCGGAGGGCTTCATCTAAAAATGCCCGACAGCATAGGAGACGAGAAGGCGCTCAAGCGGCCGCTTGAAAAGAACAAGGAGCTTGTCAGGAGAGCGGAGCAGAAGATAAAGGCAGCGGTGCGCACTCTTAAAGAAGGACATCCTACTCAGGAAGGGATAGGGCCGCTTTATTATATGGCGGGGCTGTTCGGACAGAGACTGTACTTCGGCCACAAGACGAAGGAATACTCATCAAAGCTCAGGATCAATGCAGATAAATGTATAGGCTGCGGCAAATGCGAGAAGCTGTGCCCCATGGGAAACATCACCATGAATGCAGGCAAGGCAGTCTCCGGCAGCCGCTGCACCATGTGCTACCGCTGTATCAATAAATGTCCGAAGCAGGCCATCACCCTCCTGGGAAAAAAAGTGGTAGAGCAGTGCGGCATCGAGAAATACAGACCGTGATAG
>JAFPPJ010000088.1 GCA_017410745.1 Oscillospiraceae bacterium | reverse complement strand
TCGGTCATCTCCCTGTCGGAATAGAGCAGCGCTTCGTATATGGGTATAAAGCCCGTCTGTTCCTTTATGTCCTGCCTGTCGGAAACATCTATCCTGTGCATGAGCTCTGCCAGCGTCTCGCCCTCCTCCATGCGAAATCCGAGTATCCCCATAAGGCGCAGGTTCTGCTGCGAGAGATACCTGAGACGGTCGGAACGCCCCATTTTCCTGTATATCCGCACAGACACATACCTGCTGATGATATAGAACACTATGAGGAAGCTTATCACGCCGAGGATGGGTATAACTATGATCATCGGATCAAACTTCTTCTCGGGCACTGTCTCCTCCGGCTCATCGGGCATCACGGGTGCGGGGGTATTCTCGGGTCTGATATATACCTCTTCCTTCCTCTCGGATACCGCCCATCCCGTAGGCGCATTATAGCCCGGAGTAGGCTCAAAGGCTATCCATCCCACATTGTCGAAGTATACCTCCGGCCATGCATGGGCGTTGCTCTGTCTTACCACGGTATTCCCGCGATCCACCACATATCCCTGCACATAGCGGCAGGGTATCCCCATCTCATTTGCCATGAGCACAAAGGCAGTGGCGAAGTGCATACAATAGCCCTTCTTTGATGTGAACAGGAAATAGTCGAGAAAGCTCTGCGCATCCCTTACTTCACGGGGCAGAGCGCCGCAGTCCGTGGAATACTCCATACGGCTCAGATATTCCTCGAGCCGCCTGCACGCCTCATACCTGTCCGCTCCCTCGCTTATCTCATCGAGCACCCTGCGTGTCTGCTCCGACACGCCGCGGCGGGTACAGAACCTGTCGTATATATCGCGTCGGTATTCGGTATAGTCCTCATATGGGCACTCATCGGATGCGCTCTCGTTCTTTGCCGCCTGTATCCACTCGTTCTCGTCTATGGGAGATGCATACCGCAGCAGGTCTGCAAGATAGGGGTTATCATGGTTTATCACATAGCATGATACGATATACTTATCAGAGAAGCGCAGCTTTTTCCCAGTGACTATGCTGCCGTTCCTGTCGGCTATCTCAAGATCCTTCACCTTAATGTCGATGTCCCTCTTGCGGGCATCGAGGTTCTTGCCGATGGTGTTCTCAAGGCGTATCTTGGAGGGGGCAAAGATATATCGGGTATTGTAGAAAAGGCTCTCGCATTCAATGTCCGCCTTGCCGATATAGTCCGATCTGTATGACGCATCGAATTTGGTGACGGCGCAGTATGTCTCGATGGTGTCCGTCATCCTTGACTGATACTCGCTGTCCCCGTCAAATACCCATTCGCAGTTCACAAAATCGCCGCTGATGCATCCCACCAGCTTCAGCTGATGTATATTCCTGTTGTCCGTGCTGATATTCAGCACATCCTCATCCTTTTTTTCAAGTCCCGAAAGGAAGCTGCCGCTGTCGGAAAAGCCCATATTTCCGTAATCATCCCTGAGATGCGTGAGATCACCGTATATCCTGTTCACGCCCGACACCACGAGCGAGCATATATTCTTCGCAAGCTGCCAGTCATAGGGCTTTGCGGGCGCAGGGGAAAGATATACTATAATGCACGCCGCGAACAGGAACGGCGACACTCTTGCGGTATGCTCCCTTATGTCGGTATAGCCGCTCTTGACCCATACCAGCTGTATCTCATCCGCCATACGCACGAGCAGATAAAAGCATATCAGCGCAAAGGCAGCCTTGTTCACCTTCCAGCCGAAATATGCAGAGATCACCGAATATACGAACAGTGCCGCAGCGCCCGCGCGCCGCAGCCATATATTCTTCATCATGACTATGCCCGCAAGTACAGCCGCCGCAGATACCCCTGCGGTGATAAGCACCCATGAATACCCTTCAATGAAGAGGCGGCGGTTCTCCTCTCCCGCCATCAGCGCAAGTCCCGATACGAATACCGCAACTACGCCGATGCTGCGCAGTCTGGCTTTTTTGTCGGCGCTCTTGAGCAGGAGCATCCAGACCGACACGGCAAGGCATTCGCCGTATACTATCACATTGTCCGCGGGTATACCGATATATGAGCCGAACAGCAGGAGCATGACAAGGGGGAGCGGCAAAATATTGCATATGTCGTACAATACGCTCATCATGAAAGCTCCTTTGTAAGATCGCTGTCGGGCGTGATATGCAGAAAAGAGCATCCCTTGAATGAAGATATATCGGGCAATGCGGAAGCATCATTGCTCACAAGGATGATCACGGTATCCATGCCGTTTCTCTCAAGGTCGCCCACAAGTGCGGATATGTCCTTATCCCATGAGGAAATTATCATAAAGACCGCAGCACTGCCGCATATATCCCTGCGGCGCATGACATATTCACGCAGGAGCGCGTGTGTATTGCGGCTGTTGAACATGATCTCGGAGACGCTGTTGTAGTACTCCTCGAACTTCCATGTATTTTCCGCAGAAAGGCGCACCATATCCTGTGACACATGGTATTCTGCCGCACCGATATTGTTCCTGCAATA
>JAFPPJ010000087.1 GCA_017410745.1 Oscillospiraceae bacterium | reverse complement strand
GTGCTGCTCAGCACCGTTGTCACCGACTATATACCCGACACGCAGAATTATACTGAGGGCGGCTATCAGGATATGCTCGCAGAGCTGATGCAGAACGCAGATGATATGATAGCCAACGGCGGATTAAGCGATGAGGATATGGGCGAGGCAGGATATATGCTCGCAGCCCGTATGCCCGTCATGAGCAGTCTCTCCTTTGTGGCACTGGTCGGCGTTCTCGGCGAGTTTGACAGCGATATCATGTTGCACTGCGCAGAGAACCACGAGCCGCAGCTGTATCTGGCTCTGCTCTATGCAGGCGGCGTAGTATCGGAACCGCCCCATACCTATACCGTGCGCACCACCGGCGACGTATCCATGTTCCTCACCATAGACGGCGGCGAGGTCGGCTATATCACCCCCGATGAAGTGATACAGCCCGAAGTACCCGCATTCACCACGATCCTCACCGACAATATATGCATCGCACCCGCAAATGCAAAGATAGAGCTCGAAGGCACGGGCGACATAAGCTATACCGTAGAGGAGCGCGCCGCAGGATATCTTGTACGCAGCGAGACCTTCAGCGTCACCCTTGACGGCAGCAGATATACCGTCAAGCTCGGAAAGGAAGTATAGTGGTATACATATCCGATCATCCTCTTATAAAGCACCGCATCTCTGTGATGCGTGATAAGAACACCTCCACAGCGGCATTTCGCACCGCCGCAGAGGAGGTAGCCGCCCTTCTCACCTATGAGGCCATGCGCTCTGCCGAAATGAGGAGCGTACATATCAAGACCCCTGTGACCGAAGCGGATGTGCCCATGCTCGCCGATGAGAGCCCCGCAGTCATACCCATACTGCGGGCAGGCATAGGGATGCTCAATGGCGTGGTGCGCCTGCTGCCCGATGCCTGTGTAGGCTATATCGGGCTTGCCAGGGACGAGCAGACACATATGCCGTCGGAGTATATGGTGAAGCTGCCCGAGATGCACTCGCGCACCGTGATAGTGCCAGACCCCATGCTTGCCACAGGCGGCTCGGCTAAATACGCCATTGACCTGATAAAGCAGCACGGTGCGGAAAAGATAATCTTCATATGCATCATAGCCGCTCCCGAAGGGATAGACGCTCTGCAAAGCGCACACCCGGATATAGATATATATGCAGGCACTCTCGATGAAAGGCTGAATGAAAATGCATTCATCGTGCCCGGTCTCGGCGATGCGGGCGACAGGCTCCACGGGATATGAAAACAGCCGTTGTCACGATGTGACAACGGCTTGTTTTATACATTGTTTACTGTACAGCGGGCTTGGCGTCCTTTTCCTTGCCGTCACCCTTGCTGCGGAACTTCTCCTCAAGCGTTACCCACAGTGTAGGAGCTATGCAGAGGGAAGAATATGTGCCGACGATAAGACCGATGGTCATGGGCAGCGAGAAGGAGATGATGGACTCTACACCTCTCATCAGCGCTACTACCGTTACGCATATCATCGCAAAGATAGTGGTGACCGATGTGTTTATCGAACGCACCAGCGACTGGTTGGTGGACAGGTTCACGAGCTCGTGGAGCGGCATGTCCTTGTAAAGGTTGCGGTTCTCACGGATACGGTCATAGATAACGATGGTATCGTTGATGGAGTAACCGAGGATGGTGAGTATTACCGCCATGAAGTTCGCATCTATGTTCATGTGCATTACCACGAAGGAGCCGTACACGATGATAATGTCGTGCAGCAGGGCTGCTATCGCACATACGCCTGCGAGCCATCCGCCTATGTTCTTGAATCGTACTGCGATGTAGAGTATCAGCACGATCGCTGCGAGCAGTGCAGCAACAAGGCACTTCTTGAAGAATTCGCTTCCGGCGGAGGGGGATACGTCCGTAGAGGAGAGGAGCTGTATCTCATTGGCAGCGTACTTCTCCTCAAGGGCATCGGTGAGCGCTATCTGCTTGTCAGCGGTAAGACCTGCATTTGACACGAGGGAGACCTTTATGTTGTTCTTGCCCGTGTTGAAGTCCGTACCGGTGGCGATGTTCACCGTAAGGCCGCCCAGCGCTTCCTCAGCGTCAGCCTTGAACTGGTTGGCATCGATATTGCCCGAGTATATGTAGGTGATGAGCGTACCGCCCTTGAACTGGATATCCAGCTTTGCGCCGAATATGAAAGTGGAGAGTATGGAGAATATTATCAGAGCACTCGATATCGTAAAGAGCGTCTTGCGGTTCTCCATGAATTTCAGATTGAATTTCGTCTTGGGTGTACTCATTTTGCACCTCCGTAAAGCGAGGCCTTCTTGAATATCTTGAATTCAGAAAGGGACAGTGTCATAAGTCTTGCACAGAATACGCCGAAGAAGAGGTTGAGTGCAGTACCTGTAAGGAGCGTGTAGCCGAAGGAGTAGATAGTACCTGCGGTGGTAGGCCCGAACATAAAGAACGCAAACTTCAGGAGCTTCGCCCATATGCTGTCGGTAGTACCGAACGCACCCATGAGTATGATAGCAACGAGTATCATCGTAACGTTGCCGTCGAGGATAGCGGAGAATGCTCTCGAATAGCCGGAGCGGAGAGAGCCGTTGAGCGTCTTGCCCGCAGCAAGCTCTTCCTTTATTCTCTCAGCGGTGATAACGTTCGCATCCACGCCCATACCTACTGCAAGTATGATACCTGCGATACCGGGTATGGTGAGTATGGAGCCCTCACGGAAGCCGAACCAGCCCGATACGAATGCCAGTGTGCCCGCAACCTGTCCGATAAGACAGATTATAGCGATGAAGCCCGGCAGACGGTACATGATGAGCATATATACAGCTATTGCCGCAAATGCGATGATGCCCGCGATGACCATTGCTTCAAGCGCACCCTGACCCAGTGACGGGGATATGGTGGAGAACGAAGTGGTCTCCAGCTTGAAGGGGAGCGCACCGGAGTTTATCTGATTGGCGAGCTTTGTAGCGCTCTCTGCATCAAAGCTGCCTGTGATGGTAGCGTTGCCGTCGGAGATGACTGCGCTTACTCTCGGGGAGGAGATCATGGTATCATCCATCCAGATGGAGATAACGCCGCCCTCTTCGTAAAGCTTTGCGGTAGCCTCTGCGAATTTCGATGTGCCGTTGGCATCGAGGCGGAGCGCCACTTCCCACTGGGACTGCTGCTGATCGTATGCAGCATAAGCCTCTGCCACGTCGCCGCCCTCGAGTATGATGGTGTTAGCGGTGATGCCGCTCGGCAGACCCGCGCCGTCGGTCTCGTTGCCCTCGCGGAATGTGAGCCTTGCAGTCTCGCCCAGCTCCTTTACAGCAGCCTCGGGGTCGAAGTTCGCCTCATTCTGCTTCCACGGGAAGCGCACGATGATGTGGTCTGCATTGTAGTCAAGATATGTCTCATAGTCGGTGATGCCCAGCGTGAGCATTCTCTGTACGATTACCTCCTTAGCGGCATCGAGCTGTTCATTTGTCGCATCGAAGCCTGCAGGAGGGCCGAACGTAACGTCTACGCCGCCCTTTATGTCGATGCCGAAGCGTATATCATCGACACCCTTGATATAAACCGTCTCATTGTCGCCGTACCAGTAGCTGACACCCCATATAACAGAGGCTGCAAACAGCAGAGTCAGCAGGAAGACGAGAAAGAAGATCGGCTTTCCAACTCTTTTCACCTTTCTGACCAGTCCTTTCCTTTGTATCTGCGTTTATACGCAATCAATTTATTGTAACACATTTAAACGGCGATGTCAATACATTTGAACGGATTTCATCATAAAATTCTGCTAATTAGTAATCAGCATAATATTCCTCTGCCGTCTGCATCATATGCATATCTGACAACTGCCGTCTCCTGCGGCATGACTACCGACCACCAACTACTGACCACTGACCACCGACCGCTTTTGTGTTATACAGATGAAATATCGCGCTCATATTTGACAAACCCGTGTTTCTGTGCTATAATGAAAGGTGCGGGTGCAATACGGTAAACAATGGGTAACAGAAGACCTGTATCCCCGCCGTACTGCTAAACGAAAGTAACCGTACCGCATAAAGACGACTCGAAAGTAAAAATCAAGGATATGGCTGTCGGCACTGCCGACCGGCTATGAAAGGAAGATATATATGAAGAAAAAGATCGTACCCATCACACTGCTCACCGGCTATCTCGGCGCAGGCAAGACCACACTCATCAACCATGTCCTCTCCAATCAGGAGGGCTATAAGTGCGCCGTTATCGTAAATGATATAGGCGAGGTCAATATCGACGCAGCACTTATACAGAAGGGCGGCGCAGTCACACAGAAGGACGAGAACCTTGTCCCCCTCTCCAACGGCTGCATCTGCTGTACCCTCAAGGTAGACCTGATGAACCAGATCAAGGAGCTCATAGAGACAGGCAGATTTGACTATCTCCTCATCGAAGCCAGCGGCATATGCGAGCCCCTGCCCATCGCACAGACCATATCCGTCCTCGAGGGCAAGAGCGGCGATCCCCAGTTTGCCACACCTATATGCCGCCTCGACAATATCGTCACAGTAGTGGATGCACTTCGCATGGCTACGGAGTTCGGCTGCGGCGACGACCTGCTCAAGCAGGACATCGAGGAAGAGGATATAGAGAACCTGCTCATACAGCAGATAGAGTTCTGCACCACTATCATACTCAATAAGGTGGATAAGGTAACACCCGAGCAGCTCGACAGAGTAAAGGCAATGATCCGCGCGCTCCAGCCCAAGGCAAGGATAATCGAAGCATCCTACGGCAAGGTCAGCGTCGGCGATATACTTGATACAGGCGTGTACGACTTCGAGGAAGCAGTCACCTCCGCAGGCTGGGCTCAGGCATATGAGAACGGCGTGGACGATGACGACGACGATGACGATCACGACGAGCATCATCATCACGATCATGACGACGATGATGACCATGATGAGCATGACCACCATCACCATGACCACGATGACGATGATGACGACGACGATCACGACGAGCACCATCACGGACATCATCATCACCACCATCACCATGACGAGGGCGAGGCAGAGGAATACGGCATAGGCACGTTCGTGTATTACCGCCGTCAGCCCTTCAATAAGGACAAGCTGCAGGAATGGGTAGGCGAATGGCCCAAGTCCGTTATCCGCTGCAAGGGTATGCTGTGGTTCTCCGATTCATGGGACGATGCATTCGTGTTCGAGCAGTCCGGTGTACAGATAACCGCCACCAACTCCGGCAAGTGGTTCGCAGCCGCTCCCGAAAAGGAGAGGAAGCGCCTGCTCGCTCAGTATCCCGACATCGCCGCAAGCTGGGATGATAAGTACGGCGACAGAGAGATAAAGCTCGTGTTCATCGGTCAGAAGATGGATAAGGAAGCTATATGCGCAGGCCTTGACAAGTGCCTCGACTGATCAACAATATCAACATAACATAAGGAACATAAACGATGTGCGGATTTACAGGATTTACGAAGGTGGGGGACAACGCCGATAAGGTGCTCACCGATATGATGAACAGGATCGTCCACCGCGGGCCGGATTCATCGGGCAAATATATAGACGACGGCATAGCCATGGGCTTTCGCCGCCTGTCTATCATAGATATCACCGAAAGCGGCGACCAGCCTATCTTCAACGAGGACAAGTCCCTCGTACTGATGTTCAACGGCGAGATATACAACTACCGCAGCATCAGGGAGGAGCTCATCGCCAAGGGGCATACCTTCACCACCAATACCGATTCCGAGGTGCTCATACACGGCTACGAGGAATACGGCGAGAAGCTGCTCGACAGGCTTCGCGGAATGTTTGCCTTCATCATATGGGACAAGAACAAGCGCACCCTCTTCGGTGCAAGGGATTTCTTCGGGATAAAGCCGTTCTATTACGGCAAGTTCGGCAGCACACTCATGTTCGGCTCGGAGATAAAGTCCTTCCTCGACCACCCCGCATTCGTAAAGGAGCTCAATACCGCCGCCCTCGAGAACTATCTCACATTCCAGTACTCACCCACAAATGAGACCTTCTTCAAGAATGTCTACAAGCTGCCCCCCGCACATTACTTTGTCTTTGACGGCACGAAAATGACTGTCAAGCGCTATTGGGACGTGAATTTCGATGCGGATGAAGCACCGGATATGGCGGAGTGGACAGACCGCATCGAGCAGACCTTCAAGGACAGCGTCGCTGCTCACAAGATAGCGGACGTGGAGGTAGGCTCGTTCCTCTCATCGGGCGTGGATTCAAGCTATGTGGCAAGCGTAGCCGATGTGGACAAGACCTTCACCGTAGGCTTCGGTGAGGACGAGCGCTACAACGAGATAGGCTGGGCAAAGGAATTTTCGGGCTATATCGGCAAGGAGAATATATCCAAGGTCATATCCCCCGAGGAATACTGGGCGAATATCCGCAGGATACAGTACCATATGGATGAGCCTCTCGCAGACCCGTCCTGCATCGCACTTTACTTCGTGTGCAATAAGGCTGCGGAATATGTCAAGGTCGTGCTCTCGGGAGAGGGCGCAGACGAGATATTCGGCGGCTACAATATATACAAGGAGCCCCTCGGCTCAAAGGGCTACAAGGCATTGCCCATGCCAATACGCCGCGCCATAGGCAGAGCGGCATCACTGCTCCCGCACAAGAGGGGCGTGAACTTCCTCATCAGGAACTCCCAGACATTAGAGGAGCGCTTCATAGGCAATGCATATATGTTCACTCCCAGGGAGCGCAGGGAGCTTCTCAGAATAACCACCGATGCCCCCGATCCCACAGCCATAACCGCACCCTTCTATGCGAAGGTCAGGGGCAAGGATGAGATAACCCGCATGCAGTATCTCGACCTGCATATGTGGATGGCGGGCGATATCCTCCTCAAGGCGGACAAGATGTCCATGGCAAATTCCCTTGAGCTGAGAGTCCCCTTCCTTGACCGCGAGATAATGG
>JAFPPJ010000086.1 GCA_017410745.1 Oscillospiraceae bacterium | reverse complement strand
GTGCTTGACAGGCTTGACTATATGATATGGTGTACAGAACACAGAGGAGGGGTAAAATGAATATAATAAAGCTTATACTATCGGTCATGGCTGCGGCGGTATTGTCCTCATGCAGCAATACACAGCCTGCCGATGTGCCGCAGGGCAATACACAGCTTGTATCGGCGCAGGTATCACAGCAGAAATCTGATGCACAGAAAAAGACCGATGAAAAGAAGACGGCCGATAAGACGGGCGAAAAGACCGGCAAGGCGGTCGGTAAGGACGATGAACCGCACAGCGATACGTTAGTCGTATATTTCTCCCGCACGGGCAATACCAAAGTGATAGCGGAATATCTTATCGAGCTTGCAGGGGCCGACAGCTACGAGATAACGGCTGCAGAGCCCTATACCGATGCGGACATAGATTACAACAACTCCTCCTGCCGCGCGAACAGGGAACAGAACGACAAGACCGTGCGCCCTGCGATAGCCGACCCGATCGAATCTCTTGACGGGTATGATACAATCTTTCTCGGCTATCCCATATGGTGGGGACAGGAGCCCCGCATCATCGACACGTTCCTTGAAAGCTATGACTTCTCGGATAAGACGGTCATACCCTTCTGCACTTCGGGAAGCAGCGGGATATCTGTCAGTGAGAAGAATATAGCAAAGCTTGTAAAGATAGGTGAACAGCCCGAGGGCAGGAGATTTGCCGCAGGCACGGATAAGAAGAAAGTCAAGGAGTGGTATGATATGCTGCCTGCAGCAAAGGCATCGGACAAGCTCACGCTCACCGTGAACGATACAAAACTCACCGTAACGCTTGCGGATACAAAAGCAGCAAAGGAGCTTGCGGAGAAGGTCAGAAAAGAGCCTGTCACTGTAAAGCTCGGTGAATACGGCGGATTTGAGAAAGTGGGCAAGCTGCCGTGGAAGCTCAGTGCAGACGATGAAAGCGTCACCGCAAAGGCCGGAGACATCATGCTGTATCAGGGCAGTCAGATGACCATATTCTACGGCTCTAACACATGGAGCTATACAAGGCTCGGCAAAGTCGATGATGTTTCATCGGATGAACTTGCAGAGTTGTTCGGAAAAAAGGATATTACCGTTACGCTGTCCTAAAAGGAGGTACTGTTATGAACGAAGAAAAGCTCATACTGACACAGGAATGGGACAAGACGTTCCCGAAGTCGGATAAGACGGAGCACAGGAAGGTGACCTTCCATAACCGTTACGGCATCACCCTTGCGGCTGATATGTATACGCCTAAAGATGCATCGGGCAGACTGCCTGCGATAGCTGTGTGCGGCCCGTTCGGTGCAGTAAAGGAGCAGTGCAGCGGTCTGTATGCCCAGACCCTTGCAGAGCGCGGCTTCCTTACTCTCGCATTCGATCCGTCATTCACAGGTGAGAGCGGCGGCGCTCCGAGATATATGGCATCGCCCGATATAAACACAGAGGACTATATGGCGGCAGTGGACTTCCTCAGCGTACAGGATAATGTGGATGCAGACAGGATAGGCATACTCGGCATATGCGGCTGGGGCGGGCTCTGCATAAATGCGGCGGCGCTCGATACCCGCATCAAGGCAACTGCAGCGGTCACCATGTATGATATGGCCCGTGTGAATGCAAACGGCTATTTCGATGCAGAGGACAGCGAGGAGAAGCGCTTTGAGAAGAAGGCCGCTCTGAACGCACAGCGCATAAAGGACTATATGAGCGGTGAATATACCCTGGGCGGCGGCGTGGTCGATCCTCTGCCCGAGGATGCGCCCTTCTTCGTGAAGGACTACTATGACTACTACAAGACACCGCGCGGATATCATCCCCGCTCCCTCAATTCAAACGGGGGATGGAACGTGACAGGATGCATGTCCTTCATGAATCAGCCCATCAATACCTACTCAAATGAGATCAGGAGCGCAGTGCTTCTGATACACGGCGAGAAGGCACATTCCTGCTACTTCTCACGGGATGCATATGCAGCTATGACAAGGGACAGCAGCTATACCGACAACAAGGAGCTGCTTATCATACCCGATGCAGTGCATACAGACCTGTACGACGGCGGCGGAAAAAATGCGATCCCCTTTGACAGGATAGCGGGATTCTACAGGAAAAACTTGGTATAATAAAGGAGGTAAGTTTATGTTAGGCAATTTCAGCTATCACAATCCAACCAAGCTTTATTTCGGCGAGGATTCTCTGGGATATCTTAAAGGCGAACTCGATAGATACGGCAGGAACGTACTGCTTGTATACGGAGGCGGCTCTGTAAAGAAAAACGGCCTGTATGACGAGATAACAGCCATCCTGAGTGAGTGCGGCAAGAATGTGGCGGAGGTATCGGGAGTTATGCCTAATCCTACTGCCGAAAAGCTGAGGGAGGGCGTCAAAGCTGCGAAGGCACATAACACCGACTTTATACTTGCAGTGGGCGGCGGTTCCGTATGTGATTATTCAAAGGCAGTATCCGTATCAGTTCACTGTGACGATGACCCCTGGGACAAATATTTTGCACGGTTTGAAGAACCAACATGCGATATAGTCCCTGTGGGATGCGTTCTGACTATGGCAGGCACCGGCTCTGAGATGAACGGCGGTTCGGTCATAACCAACCGAGAACAGCCTCTCAAGATAGGCCATGTGTTCGGCGATGATGTCATGCCGCGGTTCTCCATACTCAATCCCCGTTATACAATGACGCTTCCCAAATATCAGATGTGTGCCGGGATATATGATATATTCAATCATATCTGCGAGCAGTATTTTTCGGGCGAGGATGACAATACCTCCGACTATATCAGCGAAGGACTGATGAAGGGTCTCATCCATGCAAGCCGCATCGCTGTGGATGATCCGCAGAACTATGAGGCTCGCTCAAATATCATGTGGACTGCTACATGGGCGCTCAATACGCTTGTGGCAAAGGGCAAATCCACAGACTGGATGGTGCATATGCTCGGTCAGGCAGTGGGTGCTTACACAGATGCAACTCACGGTATGACGCTTGCGGCGGTATCGCTGCCGTATTACCGCTATATCATGCCCTACGGAGAGAAGAAGTTTGCGCGGTTTGCAAGGGAAGTATGGGGCATCAGCGCAGACATGACAGATATACAGCTTGCAAAGGCAGGCCTTGAGGCTATGGAGAGCTGGATGAAGGAGATAGGCCTTGTGATGAACATATCCGAACTCGGAGCCACCGAGGATATGATAGAGGGCATCGCAGATGCAACGCTTATCCTTGACGGCGGGTATAAGGTGCTCGACCGCAGTGAGATCGTCAAGATCCTGAAAGAAAGCCTTTGAAGGATGATATCCCGGACAGGAGGATATATGAAAGCACTTATAATATATTTCAGCAGAGCGGATGAGAATTACGCTGTGGGCTATATCGACAAGGGCAATACAGAGATAGCAGCGGAGTATCTGCAGGAGCTTACGGGTGCAGATATGTTCAAGGCAGAGCCTGCCGTACCATATGCCAGAGACTATGATACCTGCATCAAGGAGGCAAAGCAGCGCATAGGCAACGCTCCGTTAAGTCGTACCCTTACGGATGTATCCGCCTATGACACTGTATTTATCATGAGCCCTATCTACTGGGGCACATATGCGCCCGAGATCGAAACGGTGCTCAAAGGTATAGACTTGAGCGGCAAAAAAGTGAGAGCAATAAGCACCCATGAGGGATCGGGACTCGGGAATATGATGAATGATATAAAGAGGATATGCATCGGTGCCGATGTGGATATGGACGGGCTCGCAGTATACGGTTCAAGGGTCAGGGACTCTAAAGCTATGATAAAGTCGTGGCTCGACAAAAGGAGGGTATGATATGAAATATACGAGACTTGGCAATTCCGAACTCAATGTATCACGCATCTGCATGGGATGCATGGGCTTCGGCGATGCATCGAGCGGTCAGCATTCATGGACGCTCGACGAGGAACATTCCCGCGAGATAATAAAGCACGGTCTTGACCTTGGCGTGAACTTCTATGATACGGCTATAGCATATCAGTCGGGCACGAGCGAGCAGTATGTGGGCAGGGCTCTGCGGGACATGGCGAAGCGCGATGAGGTGGTAGTTGCCACAAAGTTCCTGCCGAGAACGCCTGCGGACATAGAGGCAGGCATAAGCGGTCAGAAGCACATCGAGCGCATGATAAACAAGAGCCTTGAAAATCTCGGCATGGACTATGTTGACCTGTACATATATCATATGTGGGACTGGAACACTCCGATATATGATATCCTTGAGGGGCTCAACAACATAGTCAAAGCGGGAAAGGCACGTTATATAGGCATCTCCAACTGCTATGCATGGCAGCTTGCAAAGGCTAATGCACTGGCAGAGAAGGAGGGCTTTGCAAAGTTTGTGAGCATACAGGGACACTATAATCTCATCTTCCGCGAGGAGGAGAGAGAAATGGCGATGCTGTGCGCCGAGGACAATATCGCGATGACACCGTACAGCGCACTTGCAAGCGGCAGACTTTCAAGGCTCCCGGGCGAGACCTCTAAGAGAGCGGAAGAGGACAGCTACGCAAAGCTCAAGTACGATGCCACTAAGGAGCAGGATGAGATCATCATCAGGCGTGTGGCAGAGCTTGCGGAGAAGCACGGCGTGACAATGACCGAGATAAGTCTGGCATGGCTCCTTACTAAGGTGACAGCTCCCGTGGTAGGTGCTACGAAGCTGCATCATATAGAGGGCGCAGCAAAGGCAACGGATATCACGCTCACCGATGAGGAGAGAGCATACCTTGAAGAGCCGTATGTGCCTCATGCCCTTGCGGGAGTAATGGCACAGAACAAGCCCGCAAACAAGGATGAAAAGCACGTCTGGGGCACGGGCAGTCAGAAGATATGAGATACAGACCGCGATGGACAGCCATCGCGGTCTTATCGTGTCCGTGCTGATCAGGAAGGTAAAAGCAGCCGAGCCGCAGGCGAAACTGCACTCATAGATATTAAGCCGGATGCGGGCACTGCCCGTCGGTCGGCGTTGAC
>JAFPPJ010000085.1 GCA_017410745.1 Oscillospiraceae bacterium | reverse complement strand
ATGCGTGATACGGATGCACTGCTTGAGGTGAATACGGGCGGTGTTGCACGCGGGTATATGACGGAGCCGTATCCCGCACCATTCCTGCTTTCGGCATGGAAAGAGTGGGGCGGGGAGGTCATAATAAACTCCGACTGCCACTATGCACCATTGATAGACGGGGGCTATTCTCAGGCAGAAGAACTCCTTTTGTCGCTGGGCTATGATCATATCGTGCGCCTGAGTGCCGATCCCGAAAAGGGTATGTGGGAACAGGCACCGCTAAAGTGAAATCCCGATGCACTGATAGGAAGGCGGTCAAGCCAGATGAAGTCAATAAGATTAAACGAAAAAGTCCGGGCATTCAGGCAATGGGCGGAAAAGACTCATCCCGGTATAACAGAGGATAACGACAACGGCGAGTGGTGCTTTGGCACCGAGTTTGATGAGATGTACAGCAGTGCGGTCGATACGATCAGCACAATTCCTGCATCCGATGCAGACAAGTATATGATAGATGATATGCTGTACGCCATCGCTCGTGACAACGAATGCGAGAGTATTATGGATATGCTGACGGAGCACAGTGAATGGTTCTCGCTTCTGTGCAGGGCAAGCATAGCTTCGCCTTATAACAATGCAAAGTGGCAGTTTGCAAAGGCGCTGGCGCATCATGGCAGTGATGATCTGAAAAGCATGATATATGAGTTTCTTGACACGGGAGATGAGTACACCGAGAGGATGGCATTACAGTCACTGGCGTATATCGATCCCGTACAGGCGGAGAAATATGCCGGAATATTCTGGGACAGGAACAAATATGAACATGATGAGTATCAGAAGATCATGGTGCTGCATGTTTTGTATATGATACGCTCGGAGCTGCTCGAGAAGTATCTGGATATAGCCGAGAGATCGGACAGTGCGGCTCTCAGGACGAATGCACAGCAGATACGTCAGAGCTCGGGGCGTTCACGATGATACAATACAGGAGGTAAAATATGGCAGAGAAAATAGTACAGACCGCAGGCAGAGACAGACTCGGTGATTTTGCACCGGATTTCGCACATTTCAACGATGATATACTTTTCGGAGAGAACTGGAACAACAGCGACCTTGATCTGAAGACGCGCTCTGTTATCACGGTCGTGGCACTGATGTCACAGGGCATCACAGACGATTCCATACGCTACCACATTCAGAATGCCAAAGCTCACGGAGTATCCCGCAAGGAAATGGCAGCCATTATCACGCACACAGCATTCTATTCGGGCTGGCCTCATGCATGGGCGGTATTCGGCATAGCAAAGGAAGTCTATGGTGATGATACCGATTAAGGGTTAGTGATAATGCGCTCCCGGATACGCCGGTCAGGTCGATGAGACTTGACCGGCGTTTATGTCCTCTGCATTGTGATTTTCCGGTTTGTAAAAATATATTGCTTTTTCGTAAAAAATTCAACTATTGATTTTTGCGCAAAAATATGTTATACTTACCATATATGCCCCATGAAACACTTATGTTTATGAGGAGAATCGCTATGAAGAAAAGGATCGCGTTGTTTACAACAGGATGGTGCGGCGAGATACTATGTCAGTTCATCTCCGGGATAAAAGATGCTCTGAAGGACAATGAGGCTGACATATTCATGTTCCTGTGCTATCCGACCTATATAGATACGGTAGCCATAAAGCAGGGACAGATGAATATATTCAATCTTCCCGATCTCCATGATTTCGACGGCGTTGTGCTTTTCGGGAGCGGCCTTGATTTCAGGGACAGGGTGGATGAGCTCATACAGCGCGGCAATGACGCGGGCATACCCGTTATTCTGCAGGGTACGCGCAGGGATGGCGTGAGCTATGTGGGCTCTGACAACTATCAGGCCACAAAGGATATGTGCGAACATCTGAAAAAGAAGCACGGCGTTAATAATATCCTCTTCTTTGCAGGCACAAAGGATTCGCATGATTCCGAGCAGCGGCTTGGTGCGGTACGCGATTATCTGAAAGAGAACGACTGTGAAGATGATCTGAAAGAGGTCTTCTATACAAACTGGGAAAATGCGGCTGTCACAAGGCGCGTCACCGCCATGTGTACTGCGGGGGAAAAGCTGCCCGATGCCTTTATATGCGCAAATGACGGCCTGGCGATGGAGACCTGCGTCACTCTCAGCAAATTTGGCTATAATGTGCCCGAGGATGTCATAGTCACGGGTTATGACCATATTGATGACAGCAAGGTATTCTATCCGTCCATAGCATCAATAGATCAGTGCTTTAATGAGATGGGTGCTGCTGCGGTAAAGCTGTGGAAGGAACTGATGGACGGAGCCCCGAAGGGATGCAGCGAGGTGATATCCTGTCGGTATGTGCCCGGCGACAGCTGCGGCTGTTTTGAATACCGCAACAGTGATATGCTCAGACGGCAAAAGGGCAGGGAGAATTTTTCCAACCGTGCCAAGAATACATATTTCAACCGCAAGCTCGACATAATGGATTCCACCATATTGTCGTGCCTTACCTATCAGGATTTCAAGGAAAAGCTCGGTCAGCTGCTTGCATTGGATCATACCCATGAAGGTGAAGACTTCCATGTGGTGCTCGAGCCGAATTACGGCCTTTCCATCTACGACCCGAATATAAAGCTCAATACCGACAGATACAGCAAGAATATGGAGGTCATATATTCCTCTGCGGACGAAGGCTCATATGATGCGGATCTTTTCGGCTCGGCAGAGCTTATTCCCGGGTACAAGGACGATGGGAAAAACCATTTATATGTGTTCGTCCCTCTGCATGAGGCTGATCTTGCCTATGGCTATCTTATCTTCAGGGATTGCCTTGATAATATCGAGAACCGTTTCCTGAATGTATATCAGAACAGACTGAGTTCCGTAATGGATAAATTCCGCCATGCGCTCACGCTCGATCTTGTGAACAAGAGACTGCTTGATCTGATGAAAAGAGATGCGCTCACCAAAGTCAATAACCGTATGGCGTTTGACGATAAGGAAAAGCATCTGCAGTCCATGATAAACACAGAGCTCGATGTAAGATTTGCCATAGCCATGTTCGATGTGAATAATCTCAAGCTGATAAATGATTCGGAAGGGCACGAAGCAGGGGATGCATATCTGCTCAAGGCCTGCCGTCTTATATGCAGCGTTTTCAAGCACAGTCCTGTATACAGGATGGGCGGAGATGAGTTCGTAGTAGTAATGACCGGTGACGATTACGAGAACAGACAGGCACTAAGAGAGCATTTTGAGAGCATGATAAGCCCATACAGCGATGTGCTCCCTCTGCCTGAGGACTATGTGTCCGTGGCCTGCGGAATATCGGAGTATGACCCGAGTAAGGATGCATATGTCTCGGAAATTATCAACCGTGCCGATGAACTGATGTACGCAGACAAGGCACATAAGAAAAACAAGAAGATATGACGCGATCCGCCCCTCAATTCAGAGGGGCGGATACTTATTGGAAGGCTGTCAGGGCTCGGCAATCTCTATATCGGCATGCAGAAGCTGCAGATATATTCCGGGTCCTTCGGTATAATAATTGAATACTCCTGTCACGGTTATCTCCGCTCCGAGGGGAGGATAATCATCGGGATAGCTGTGCTCGCCGTCGAGCACGAATTCTATCCCCTGCGAACAGCAGGCGGCGGCATCCTTTATTACAACTCCGAAGAATTCCTCGCCTGTTGTCTCATCCTGATAATATCCGAATACGCCGTTTACTTTGACTACCTTGTCCATGTAGCTGTCGCCGTTGAACATCATGTCATATACCTGTGCATAGACCATATTGCCGTCAAGAGGGGTAAGGTCTATGTCTATCTCATCATAGGGCTCATGTGTTTCGGACTCCGACGGATCATCGGGCAGCTCCTCTATGTATATGCTGTCACTTTCGGAAACGGCAGCATCTGTGGATATGTCCGTTTCGGCAGTTGTCTCGTCCGGGACATCGGGAACGGTGGACTCGGGAACGGAAGTTACCGTAGTTACGGGCGGTGGCGGCGGTATGATATATGTCTCCTGCTTATCCGATATCCTGTGCCCGGATGACGCAGCGCAGGAGGTGAGCATCAATGTGAGAAATATCGGAAGTATTCTTTTCATTGTCATATAGTCAGGCAGCTTTCGAGCTTTTCGAGTATATCGGCCTTTCTGTAGCCCTTGCCGATGAATACGAGCTGATTGATGCGGTCGCCGTAGGTCTCATCCCAGTCATCCTTTATATCGGGATAGCTCTCGAGTATCGCATCCACTTCCTCTGCGGGGCACGCAGAGAGCCATTCATTGAGCTCTGTGATGCTTGCATTTCTGCCTGCCTGCTCGAACAGCTGTATATGCACGTCATCATCTGCAAACCACATATAGCCCTTGGTGCGGATAAGCTCCTTAGGGTATTCGTCTACAAGGTCCATGAATTTGTTGCGGTCAAAGGGGCGCACTTCCTCATATACAAATGAGGTTATGCCGTATTCGTCCATGCATGCTTCCTTGTCGGTGGGCTCGTTGGTATTGAGCGCACGTTGTATGGATGAGGATGCGAGCACTTCATGATAGTTGAACTCATTGCCGTGCAGTATCTTGTCGGTATCCACCACGCTGTTTATGGCCGGGATGATCTCCGCTTCCGACTGTATGTCGCGTACAGCCTTTGTGACCTCTTCGACTTGCTCTGAGGTGAGCAGGTCGGTCTTGTTGAGGATGATAAGGTTGCAGAACTCAATCTGGTCGATGATGAGATTGATTATATCGCCCTCATCGGTGTCATTCTCCATGGACATTTCACGCAGGAATTCGTTGTATATGCGGTCAGCATCGACTACGGAGACCACGGAGCTGAGGTATACGTTTGTATCGGGGTTTTCCTCCTCGTATATCACGAAGGATGCAGCGATGTTGGAGGGTTCGCTTATGCCGGAGGCTTCAACGAAGACGGCTTCTATATCCGGCAGCTTTGAGATGCGCTCTATCTCTGCGATGAATTCGTCACGGAGCGTGCAGCATATGCAGCCGTTCTGCAGCTCTACCATCTCCACCGATGATACACGGTCGCGGTTCTTGTTGAGCAGTGCGGCATCTATATTGACACTGCCCATGTCGTTTACGATGAGTGCTATCTTGCGCTGTTCCTGTCTGAGCAGGTTCTGCATAAGAGTGGTCTTTCCCGAACCGAGATAGCCTGTTATCAGTATGACAGGTATTTTCTTGTCAGCCATGCCGCACCTCACTTGAGAGCACCGGAGAGAACATCGTAGTTCTTCTCCATGATGGATATATATGTTGCTCCGCCTGCGATATCGTCATTTGATACGGACTGGAGAGAATTGAGCTCGGCTATAGCGGCATTTCTGCCGGATGTGCTGATGATAGTCTCTGCAATGGACTTGTCTGAATTTTCAAGCGTGAAAACGGTATCGCATCCATATTCATTCAGCTTATCCGAAAGGAATGCGATAGTCTCGAAGCTTGCCTCTGTCTCAGCGGAGCAGCCGATAAATGCCGCATAATAGTCGATGCTGTAATCATCCACAAAGTAGCGGAAGGGGAATCTGTCGCCGAAAATAAGTGTCTTCACGGATGAGCTGTCAACGAGTGCGGCAAAATCATTGTCGAGCGCGTCGAGCTTTGCGACATAGCTGTCAAGATTAGCCTGATAATCAGAAGCGTTGGCAGGGTCTATTTCAGAGATATTGTTCTCGATCTCTGCGCAAAGCACCTTTGCATTTTTCAGGGAGAGCCATACATGCTCATCGTATTCTACTTCGCCCTCTTCATGTTCATGCTCATGATCGTGTTCATCTTCGTCCTCATCATGGCTGTGACCGTGACCTATGACTTCATCGCAGACTTCTTCGGGAGAAAGAGCAGCGTCAAAGAATGTAGGCCAGTTGCCCTCGGGATCCACGATGGCAT
>JAFPPJ010000007.1 GCA_017410745.1 Oscillospiraceae bacterium | reverse complement strand
GAGATAGCCTCGGCATTTTATTTCTCTGAGCACACCCAAGCGTGTACTTGTTCCTTTTTCGCCTTGCGGCGTTTGTCGAGATAGCTTCGGCATTTTATTTCCCTGATTTTCACGTTCCTATCCATCCCAAAACAGCCATGCGGATTTAGCTCATCTGGTAGAGCGCCACCTTGCCAAGGTGGAGGTAGCGAGTTCGAGCCTCGTAATCCGCTCCAGATATGCCGAGATAGTCTCGGCATTTTTTTATGCGGCGCTTGTCGTGATCATCCCGTATGGAGGCAATATGGACGTACTTTTCGGACAGCCGGAGGATATCGGCTCATGGATGGAACTGGTAAGACGTGTAAGCGGGAATTTCCCGGGTCTTGAGACCGATGAGAGCATCGAAGAGCACAGACAGACGGTGCTGCGCTTCATGGAGAAGAAGCAGGCGCTGTGCGCAAAGACAGAGGGAAATATCGCAGGTGTGATCCTGTTTTCCCGCAGCAGGAACATGATATGCTGTCTGGCAGTCTCTCCCCTGTACAGAAGGCAGGGGATCGCCTCCGCCCTCCTCACCAAGGCTATCGGTGAGCTTGACAGGAGCAGAGATATAACAGTATCCACATTCCGCGCAGATGACGGGAAAGGAACAGCGCCCAGAGCGCTATATAAGAAATTCGGCTTTACGGAAGGCGAACTCATCGAAGAATTCGGCTATCCAAACCAGAGATTCATATTACACTGATCACCGGGTCATATGGCCCGGTTTTATTTTTTGCACAATATATCTTCGCTGAGTTTGGCGGTTTTGCCTATTGACACAGCTGTTCATGTGTTATATACTGTTAATATAACAGTTATACAGCATATAACAGCAAAGAGGGACGATACTCGCCGCTGCTTGTCAAAACACTTTGTTAACAGGAGGTATCTATGAAGATCTATCAGAATTCCAACGAACCCATCTATAAGCAGATATCATCGCAGCTGCGTGAGGAGATACTCACAGGCAGGATGAAGAGCGGCGAGCCGCTCCCCTCCATACGGTCACTGGCGCAGGATCTGAAGATAAGCGTCATAACCACCATGAAGGCATATGAGGAGCTTGCGGCGGAGGGTCTTGTCACCGCCTCGAAGGGCAAGGGCTACTTCGTCAATGCACGTGACAGGAAGATGCTCGAGGAGCAGCATATGCGCGAGCTTGAACAGCATCTCACCGCAGCGATACGCTCCGCCCGCATAGCAGGTCTGGGGCTCGATGAGATGACGAACACCTTGCAGACGCTATGGTCACTCGATGACTGAGAGGAGAGGATAGAATGAACGCAATAGATATAAAGGGCATCACCAAGAAATACAAGGGCTTCACGCTCGGCGGGATAGACACCGCGATACCCAGCGGCTTTTCCACCGCACTCATCGGCGCTAACGGCGCAGGCAAGACCACGCTTCTCGACATCCTCTGCGGCATCACAGGCAGGACGAGCGGCGATGCGAAATATTTCGGGAAGTACACCGATACAGATTCACCGGAGCTGAGGAACATGATAAGCTACTGCAGCGCATCGAACTTCTTCCCGCTTGACTGGACGCTGAAGACTATCGCTTCATCCATGCAGCTCGCATTCGACAACTTCAATATGGACAAGTATATTTCTCTCTGTCAGAGACTTGACCTGGGCGACCCCCGCGAAAAGAAGCAGAAGTCTCTGCTCAAGATGTCGGACGGCAACAGGATGCGCGCGGCGCTTGCGGCAGTATTCGCAAGGGACTCAAAGCTGCTCGTGCTCGATGAGCCTTCATCGTCCCTCGACCCTATCGCAAGGGATATACTCTGCGAGCTTTTCAGAGAATACATCAACGAAGGAAACGGCGAGAGAAGCATACTCTTCTCCACACATAATATATCCGATATGGAATTCGTGGTGGACTATGCGATATTCATGTCACACGGCAAGATAACAGAGCAGGGTACGGTGGAAGACCTCAAGGAGAAATACATCGTGGTGCACGGCGATGAACGCTCCGACAGCGGCGCACTTGAGCTCATGCATTCCTATGTGAAGGCAGGCAGGAATTTTGAGGGCATCGCACTTTCCAAGAATGCAGACGCACTTGCCGCAATGGGCGCATTGGTCGAAAAGCCCACCCTCAATCAGCTGTCCATCGGCATACTCAGAAAGGCGGAGAAGAATGAAAAATAACGCATTCGATGCATACAGGATATACACCGGTCACCGTTTCAGCCGCTCACTGCTCAGCTCCCTGCTGATAGTCTTCGGACTGACGGCGGTATTCACATTAATCTGGACAGTCCGTGACACGATCTCTGTCATAACTAACGGCCTGTCCCTCGATGACTGGCTCGACTGGATAAGCACCAACAATATCATGTTAGCTCTTGACTTCATGTGGTTTTTCGGGCTCATTACAGTAGTACCCAAAAGGCTGGTAAATCTCGATATGTGCGACAAGCTCGCCCCGGGCGGCAAATTCTTCTGCACTTTGCCCGACAGCAGAAACAGCCTCAAGAGAGCGCATATCCTCATGACCGCAGAATGCGTGATAATGGTGTTTATCCTGTGCACAATAAATACCGTCACCCTCACCATACTTTCGGTGACCAAATGGGGAGTCGCTCCTTCGGAAATGATATTCGGCGAAATATTGTATAGTCTCGGGCTTATCAGCCGCTTAGCCCTGTTTCCTCTCGCAGCCGCAAATTTGTGTGAGCTCATGCCCCGCAGGATACAACGCCTCGTGCTGACATTCCTGGCTATGTTATTTACTTCCCTGTCTGTCTCCGCATACTTGTATGATATGCAAGATGTTCCCATATTCTTTGTCGGAGCAGTGCTTCTCCCTGTATCCGAATACATTCTTCTGAAGAAGCAGGATGCCCGCATCGCAGACGAACCCGCAGCCGCATAAGGAGGTCACTATGAACAGACTGATAAAAGCGATAAAGCAGTATTTCAGCATCTCATTCAAATGGTGGACGCCTCTGCTCGCACTTGGTGCGGCAGGCGGGAGCATCTGCATCGCGATGCTTGCCGATTTAGATCTGATGATAACTGAGGCAGCCCGCCCGCTTATCTATGTGGTAATATGCGCATATCTGCACTTGGCGGTGCCGGGTTTCTTCTTTATGGGTGCGCTGCGCTCCTCCGAGCACAAGTTCTTCTCCGTCTCCACCTACGCAAAGAGCTTCTTCACCACAGTACCGATAATATCCGCACTCATGCTTTCCCTGCCTATCGACATCATCCTGTACCTTGCTCTTGACTCCGCGCTGTCCGCAGAGAAGCTGATAATAAATGCAGTACATACCGTGTTTGTCTGCTTCTTTGTCTCCTCTGCCAACAAGTCGGGTCAGCAGATAGCGGCGCTCATAGCCCTCATCCTGTATATATTCCAGTTCAGGCTCTGGTCCTCGCCCTCACTGATAAACGGCTTCTCGCTGTCCGTACCGGCAGGTATAGCCATTGCACTGACAATATACATCGGCGGCACTGCACTCAACCTTCTCGCCGCAGATATGTGGTGGACAAAGTCGGGCAGGACTATGTCTGGCAAGGACGGCCTGTCCTCCGACATCACCGCAGCAAAGAAGATCCTGTACATCCTTGACCGCTAGTCGGCGGGCAATGCCCGCAGCTACCCGGTCGCCAAAGGCAACTGTTACCCGATGCTCATTTGCAGCAAACTCAGCGGATCTCCCCGGGGATACGGACGGCTGTCTGTATCCCCTCTGCGCTGTTCCGGAATAATTGTCACCGAAATGATAATAATTATTTCGCAAAACAGTTGATTTTTCTGTCAGAATGTGTTATACTGATATGGTATACGGCTCTGCGTGTGCGCACAGCCATTATTATCCGAACATATTCGGACACCGGAGGAAATATAATGCCTTACCCTATTATAACACCCGTTTATTTTGAGGAGCTCAGTGATAAGAACAACCCCGAGAATAACGGAGTTGAGTTCCTGCAGCTGACCACACCCGCAGCGCTCGAGATAGTGTTCCCGATCAATCAGGAGCGTGTCATCCGCAGGCTCATGGATCAGACCGGCATAATGGAATATAAAATGATAAAGATGAACCCCGAAGCCGAGCCGGAATTTGCAGCAAAGGCTGAGGAGATCATCAAGAATACCCCTGTTCTCAAGTACTACTGGAACATCAAGACCATTACCATCAATCTTCTTCAGGACAGGCGCTACACCCTCAACCAGAGGATGCTGATGCTCAATTTCGTATACAAGACCATACAGGCTATGCTCGACAAGCAGCGCGAGGATGCAGTCAACGGCTTCATCGCATCCACCATACGCGAGCCCGATCACAGCGGTATAATGAACTACTTCAACTCCAGCGATTCCGTCAAGCCCAGTCCCGCATTTGCTCTTGCAGACGGTCTCACCTTCCTGCGCTCCCTCCCCGAATCCGAGGAGCTCAAGAAGCTGCGCACCATCGTATTCAAGAAATACAAGATAGATCAGGACATGAAGGACTACATAGATCAGGACATGAAGACATACAAGTATACCGAGGAGCATGAAGCTATCAGGAAGGCATACAACGATATGTTCACCGCCGATCCCGAGAAGCCCGCTGATGAGGAAAAGATCAGCCGCACTCATTACATGGAGCAGATCATCATCAACTATGTATGGACATACTGCATGCCCTATGCTGATTTCAGACTTGATCTGTGGTCGAACTACATATTCTTCAATATCATATACAATTCTCTCAAGGTCACAGTTGCCGGCTATCTTTACGAAAGCACCACTCCCGACGAGGATTTCGTATTTGCCATCAAGACCTTTGATGATGCGCTCCGCACAGTCAAGGGCAGCATGGTTGCCCGCATAAAGGATGCCAACGAAAAGATGGGACTTTGCAATAACGGCGATATGGCCATCCTTACTATCGGCTGGTAAACCGTATATATACCTGAGATCCGGTCGACGGGAGCATACGCTCTCCGTAAGATCGGGTCTTTTTTATCACAGCATATATCCAAGGAGATACACATGAACGAACTTATGGGTCTGCTGCGCCGTGCGGCGGACGAGATAAAGCACTCCGTCATCGGCAAGGACGATATCATAATAAAGATACTCATGACCATATGCGCGGGCGGACATATACTGCTTGAGGACATACCCGGCGTGGGCAAGACCACCATAGCCGTGGCATTCTCAAAGGCGCTCGGTCTTGAATACAACCGTATGCAGTTCACCTCCGACGTGCTCCCCGCAGATGTGACGGGCTTCAATATACCCGACCGCACTACGGGCAAATTCATGTTCAAGCCGGGTGCGGTATTCTGCAATCTCTTCCTTGCCGATGAGATAAACCGCACATCGAGCAAGACGCAGTCCGCGCTTCTCGAATGTATGGAGGAATGCACCGTCACCGTTGACGGCACTACCCGTCCGCTGCCCCGTCCCTTCATCGTGCTCGCCACACAGAACCCCTCGGGCTCTGCCGGCACACAGCTCCTGCCCGAGTCACAGCTCGACCGCTTCATGATACGCCTTTCCATCGGCTATCCGAAGGTAGAGGAGGAGGCCGCGATACTCAAGGCCAAGGCCGCACACAAGGGTCCTCCCCCCGTAGAGCGCATCATGACCGCAGAGGATATACTAAAGCTGCGTGACGCAGCATCACATATATACACATCCGATGAGATATTCGACTATATCGCGCGCATATCCGCCGCTACCCGCACCGACAGGCGGCTCGAGCTCGGCGTATCGCCGAGAGGCTCCATCG
>JAFPPJ010000003.1 GCA_017410745.1 Oscillospiraceae bacterium | reverse complement strand
TACGACATCGACAGGCTTTGCAGGGTCATAGACGGCCTTCGTGAGAGATACGGCACCGAGATATACCTTGAGCCGGGGGAGGCGCATGCACTGAATGCCGGCTTCCTTGTGACAGAGGTGCTCGATGTATTCGTGTCGGGCGGGATAAAGCACGCCATCATAGATGCTTCTGCCGCCTGTCATATGCCCGATGTGCTCGAGATGCCCTATCGTCCGCCCCTCATAGGAGAGGGAGGAGAGCATACATACCGTCTCGGTGCGGCTACCTGCCTTGCAGGGGACAGCATAGGCGAATACAGCTTTCCCCGTGAGCTTCATGCGGGGGACAGGATAGTGTTCGGCGATATGGCGATATATACCATGTGCAAGAACAACACCTTCAACGGCATCGCGCTGCCGTGGATATATACCGCAGACGACAGCGGAGTGCAGCTTGTGAAGAGCTTCGGCTACGAGGATTTCAGGAACAGGCTGAGCTGACGAAAGGGGAGCGGGCTGCCCTGTATGTTTTACGATATATACTGCATAAAATAAACAATATACATCTCTATTCGGCATAAAGCCGAAGTTATATGAAAATTATCGGAAAATATGCAAAAAGCCCTTGACATATCAGAATAAAGTAGTATAATGATATTCGTAAGAAATCCCATTTATATGGAGGTAATAGAAATGATAGACAAGTCCAAGATCAAGAAGGTCGTTCTCGCATACTCCGGAGGCCTCGATACATCCATCATCATCCCCTGGCTCAAGGAGAACTACAACAACTGTGAGGTCATCGCAGTATCCGCTGACGTAGGTCAGGGCACAGAGCTCGACGGTCTTGAGGAGAAGGCTATAAAGACAGGCGCATCCAAGCTTTATATAGAGGATCTCAAGGAAGAGTTCATCCAGGATTATGTATACCCCACCATCAAGGCAGGTGCGATATACGAGGGCAAGTACCTCCTGGGCACATCCTTCGCACGCCCCATCATCGCAAAGAGGATAGCAGAGATAGCTATCGCAGAGGGCGCTGACGCTATATGCCACGGCTGCACAGGCAAGGGCAACGACCAGGTAAGATTTGAGCTTGCTATCAAGGCATTCGCTCCCGACATGGCTGTTATCGCTCCCTGGAGAGAATGGGACATCAAGTCGAGAGATCAGGAGATAGACTACGCAGAGGCACACAACATCCCCCTGCGCATCACAAGAGAGACCAACTATTCCAAGGACAAGAACATCTGGCATCTTTCCCATGAGGGTCTTGATCTTGAGGATCCCGCAAATGAGCCTCAGTACAACAAGGAAGGCTTCCTCGAGCTGGGCGTATCCCCCGAGAAGGCTCCCGACAAGGCTACATACGTTACCATCCACTTCGAGAAGGGCATCCCCACCGCAGTTGACGGTAAGAAGATGAACGGCGTTGAGCTGGTAAGCTACCTCAACAAGCTCGGCGGTGAGAACGGCATAGGCCTTATGGATCTCGTTGAGAACCGTCTCGTTGGCATGAAGTCAAGAGGCGTATACGAGACACCGGGCGGCACTATCCTCTACAAGGCTCACGATACTCTTGAGACCATCTGCCTTGACAAGGAGACCACAAGGATGAAGTCCTATCTCTCCATCAAGTTCGCAGACCTCGTATACAACGGTCAGTGGTTCACACCTCTCAGAGAGGCACTTTCCGCATTCGTTGACGACACTCAGAAGACTGTCACCGGTGATGTGAAGCTCAAGCTCTACAAGGGCAATGTCACCAATGCAGGCGTTACCTCGCCCTACACCCTCTATGATGAGGAAGTAGCTACCTTCGATGAGGACGATGTATACGATCAGGCTGATGCAGCAGGCTTCATCAATATCTTCGGCCTGCCTACCCATGTTAAGGCAAAGCTCGATCAGAAGAGGAACGGCTGATCCTTAAAAGTATCAAACAAGGTGACCGGTGACCTGTCATCGGTCACTTTCCGATTTATTGGCTTTCAATTAGCAGAGGGCATTGATGCGTGCCTTCGATATAGGTGTATAATATGACAAAGAAACTGCTATTTCCGATACTGCTCGTTATGATGCTGTTTGCATCATGCAATACCGCTGGGCCCGCCGAGCCCGATACATCCGACCTTGCTGCGGATATACTCGGTGTGTGGTGTGCTCCCGACGGCCCTCAGCTCATGCCGGATGACAAGGAGCCATACTATTACCTCGTGGAATTCACCGAGGATAAGATGGTGCTCCATGAGCCCTCCGAGCAGACCCCCGGATATATGGTCGATATCCCCTATGTGCTCGAGGATAAGTATATCATCCTGGGCGAGGACAGAGGCGCTAAGGCAATGGTGGAAGTCAAGGACGGCATGCTCACCATTACAGACGGAAGAGGATCGGAGACCTACCGCCATGCTACCATAGACGAAATGGCAAAGGTACAGGCGTATCCGCTTGACCAGGATCTGTTCAATCAGGTGAAGGAGCGCAAGGATGAGCTCGATGCCGCAGCGAATGAGAAGTCGGGAGACAGCACTGAGACCGCCGGCAGCACGGAAGAGAGCGAAGCTGCAGATATAAAAGAGGACGACGAAACTTGAGTCGTATCAATGAGGTGTACATATGGCTATGATGTGGGCAGGGCGCTTCTCTAAGGATGTTGACCCTAAGGTAAATGATTTCAATTCCTCCATATCCTTCGATGCAAGGATGTACCGCTCCGATATAGAGGGCTCGATCGCTCATGCGACGATGCTCGGCGAGCAGGGCATAATAGACAAGTCCGAGAGCGAGAAGATAGTAGAGGGGCTTCGCGGCATACTCGCCGATATAGACAGCGGCAAGCTGATCTTTGACCCCAATGCGGAGGATATACATATGTTCGTGGAGTCCGTGCTGACCGAGCGTCTCGGCGATACGGGCAAGAGGCTTCACACCGCAAGATCGAGAAACGATCAGGTAGCGCTCGATATAAGGCACCATCTCAGAGGGGAGTGCGATGAGATATCCGCCCTCGTGAGAGAGCTCATAGAGACTATCATCAATACAGCACAGCAGCATTACTATACCGTTATGCCCGGCTATACACATATGCAGAGAGCACAGCCCGTGACCTTTGCACATCACATCATGGCATATGCACAGATGCTCAGCCGTGACCTTGACAGGCTCGCAGACTGCCGCAGACGCATGAACATCATGCCCCTCGGCTCCTGCGCACTTGCAGGCACCACATACCCGCTCAACAGACACCGCACAGCGGAGCTGCTGGGCTTCGACGATATCACCTACAACAGTCTTGACGGCGTATCCGACAGAGATTTCTGCTGTGAGCTGGCATCGGTGCTGAGCATACTTATGATGCATCTTTCGAGATTTTCCGAGGAGATCATCATGTGGTGCTCATGGGAGTTCAAGTTCATCGAGCTCGATGATGCTTACTCCACCGGCTCATCCATCATGCCCCAGAAGAAGAACCCGGATATAACGGAGCTCATCAGGGGCAAGACGGGCAGAGTATACGGCGACCTCATGACCCTGCTCTCCATGATGAAGAATCTTCCCCTCGCATACAACAAGGATATGCAGGAGGACAAGGAAGCTATATTTGACGCAGTGGACACGGTGAAGATGTGCATATCCACATTCATTCCCATGTTTGCGACAATGACGGTGCTCAGCGACAATATGCGCCGTGCTGCGGCAAAGGGCTTCATCAACGCCACCGACTGTGCAGACTATCTCGTGAAGAAGGGTCTGCCCTTCAGAAGCGCATACAAGATAACGGGCACGCTCGTGGCAAGATGCATCGAGCTCGACACCACGCTTGAGGAGCTCCCGCTCACCGAATACAGAAAGCTGTCCGACCTCTTCGATGAGGATGTATACAAGGCAATAAGCCTTGATACCTGCGTTATGCAGAGAAATGTCGACGGCGGCCCTGCTCCCGATGCTGTTGCACGTCAGGTAGAGGCTCTCAAGGCAAAGCTCAGATAAGGAGAGTTGGAACAATGTTTCTGGATGATGATGACAATAAGGTGACCGGCACGATAGGCGCGCTCGTGGGCGCTGCCATAGCCATAGGGATATGGTGTCTGATAGGAATGCTCGGAAAGATAGCGTTTATCGGCGGTTTTTTCCTGTGCATCGGCGCATTCGGCGGCTATCTACTGCTTGGCAAGGGCATAAGCAAAACGGGACTTATAATATCCGGCGTGATAGTGCTGATATCCGTATATCTTGCCACAAGGCTCAATTACAGCATAGCGCTCTGCCGTGCTATGGACGGTGAGCTGACACTGGGCGAGAGCTTCCGCAGCGTTATGACAATGCTGGCACTTATCGGAGAGAAGGGCTCATTCTATAAGGATCTGGTCTTCGGTTATCTGATAACTCTGGGCGGCGGAGCCTATCTGATGTATAAGGTCGGTATGTTTGACGATATTCTTGATCGCTGATACACCATAAAGAACAATTTTACAGAGGACGGCAAAGCCTTTTGACGTTCTATGTAACACAGAGGAGTGTCTGTTATGTATAAGATATTTATAGACGGCAAGGAAGGCACCACGGGTCTCCAGATATTCGAGCGCTTCGCAGGAAGAGACGATGTGGAGGTGCTCCAGATATCCGAGGAGCTCAGAAAGGATGCCGCAGAGAGAAAGAGACTCATCAACGAGTCCGATTTCACATTCCTCTGTCTGCCCGATGATGCGGCAAGAGAGGCTGTGGCTATGGTGGAGAACGACACCACGAGGATAATAGACGCATCCACCGCACACCGCACGGAAAAGGGCTGGGTATACGGCCTGCCCGAGCTCACCCCCACCAGACGTGAGGAGATAGCCGCTGCAAAGCGTGTGGCTGTTCCCGGCTGCTATGCAAGCGGATTCAGCGTGCTCATGTATCCCATGGTGAAAAACGGCTTCATCCCCGCATACTATCCCGTAGCATGCCATGCCTTCTCGGGCTACAGCGGCGGCGGCAAGAAGCTCATCGCAAAGTATGAGGACGAGAACAGGGATGAGGCATATCAGAGCGTGCGCATGTACGCCATGGGCAAGACACACAAGCACATCAAGGAAATGATGGCTGTGACAGGACTTTCCTATCCTCCCGTATTCTGCCCCTCCACCGCAGATTACTATGCAGGCATGCTCGTGAACATACCCATCCACATCAGGGCAATGTCCAGGAAGGCTACCGCCAGGGATGTATGGGAGATGCTCAGCAAGCACTATGAGGGTCAGCACTTTGTAAGAGTGATGCCCTTCGGCGAGGAGGCACCCTCCGAGCTGTATGCGAACACCCTTGCAGGCACGAACATGATGAATATATATGTATACGGCGACGACAACAATATACTGCTCACATCCCAGCTCGACAACCTCGGCAAGGGCGCATCGGGAGCGGCTGTGCAGTGTATGAACATAATGATGGGCATAGACGAAAGGACAGGGCTCGAATGACACGGATATATTTCGTCCGTCATGCCCAGCCCGACCCGTCGGGCGGCCACAATCCCACATTCCCGCTGACAGCGGTGGGACGCAGGGATTCACAGGCTGTGGCATGGGTACTTGAGGACAAGGATATCGCGGCGGTATATGCATCGGAATATATACGCACCGCTCAGACCCTTGAGTACTATTCCATGGCATCCCATAAGCCCATAAACGTGATAAAGGGTATACACGAGAGAGTATCGGGCGACTGGAAGAGCCTCGACACCAACTATTCCCAGTATATCGTCAGACAGTGGAACGACCGCAGCCTGAAGGCACAGGGCGGCGAAAGCCTCGATGATGTGAGAGCGAGAGTCATCCCCGTCATAGAGGGACTTATAGAGAAGCACGACGGTGAGGCCGTTGCGGTCGGTATACACGGCATGGCGCTCGGCGTGATACTTTCCCACTACATCGACGATTTCACATACTCGGATTTCGCAGATTTCGTGGATATGCTGCCCTATGTGCTGTGTGCTGACTTCGAGGAAGGACGATACATAGGCTCGCACGTTTGTCTCGCAATAAGACGGGGCTATCCCCGCAACTATATGATGGACGGTGTAAACAAATGAGAGATATGGATAAATTTCCCGTAAGGGACGGCGGCGTATGCGCTGCAAAGGGATTCAGGGCAAGCGGTCACTACTGCGGCATCAAGGCATTCATGCAGACAGGCGCAGACGGCAATGAGAGCCCTGTTCCCGGCAAGAAGAACGATATCGCAATGGTCGTATCCGATGTGGAATGCAGGACTGCAGGCGTATTTACCTCGAACAAGGTAAAGGGCGCTCCCGTCATCGTAACAAAGAGGAACCTCGAGAAGAACGGCGGATATGCTCAGGCCATAATCGTAAACTCCGGCAATGCAAATACCTGCAACGCCGACGGCATAGAGAAGGCGGAGGCTATGTGCCGCCTCACTGCTGACAAGCTCGGCATCGCTCCCGATAAGGTGATAGTCGCATCCACCGGCGTTATCGGTCAGGTGCTCCCCTTAGAGCCCATCGAGAAGGCGATAGACCCACTCTATAACGGCCTTTCCTACACGGGCAACGTGGAAGCTGCCACCGCTATCATGACCACCGATACCGTGAAGAAGGAATATGCCGTGACATTCACCGCAGGCGGCAAAGAATGCACCATAGGCGGCATGGCAAAGGGCAGCGGCATGATACATCCGAATATGGCCACCACCCTCAACTTCATCACCACCGACTGTGCGGTATCATCCGCTATGCTGCAGAAGGCACTGTCCGAGATAGTCAAGATCACCTACAACTGCCTTTCCGTAGACGGCGACCAGTCCACCAACGACACCTGCATGCTGATGTCGAGCGGACTTGCGGGCAATACAGAGATAGCAGCCGAGGGCGAGGACTTCGATACCTTCAAGGATGCGCTCTATCAGGTAATGGCAAATCTCACCAGGATGCTCGCTAAGGACGGCGAGGGCGCTACAAAGCTCGTGACCTGTGTATGCACAGGCGCGCCCGACCTTGACACGGCTATCATCATAGCAAAGAGCGTGATACGTTCTCCTCTCGTGAAGTGTGCGATGTACGGCGCAGATGCCAACTGTGGACGCATACTCTGTGCGATGGGCTATGCTGAGACAGACTGCGACGTGACCGAAGCAGATGTATACTACATCTCAAAGGCAGGAAAGATACTTGTATGCGAGAAGGGTCTCGGCCTTAAATTCGATGAGGATCTTGCCAAGGCTATACTCTCCGAGGACGAGATAGAGATATACGCCGATCTTCACAGGGGCGATGCAGAGGCTACTGCATGGGGCTGCGACCTTACCTATGACTATGTCAAGATAAACGGCGACTACAGGAGCTGATACTGTGAAAAAGACGGTAAAATGCATACTTGCGCTGTCTCTTTCGGCATTCATGCTCGGCAGCCTTACATCATGCAAGGGCAGCAATGACAATAACGCAGTGACCGAGAGCGCTGTATCCGCAGACCTTACAGGCGTATGGGTCGGCACGGGGGATGAGATATCCACATTCACCTTCAATTCCGACGGCACCTGCTCCGACGTGGCAGGCGATGTATCCGTAAAGGGCACATACACCGTGGATGCTGCGAGCGGCACAGTCACCGTACATGAAGAAGAATACGGCCTCACCTTCGTATATAACTATACCTTGTCCGGCAGTGACCTTACCCTGCAGATGAACAACGGCCTGCCGAGAACATTCAAGAAGAAGTAAAACTTCCTGTAAAGGAGCAAACGATAGATGATCATACCAAATGATGTCCGTTCGGAAGTGCTGATAGATGCGCTTCCCTACATACAGAAATACAATAACAAGATCGTCGTTATAAAGTACGGCGGAAATGCCATGACCAACGATGTGCTCAAGGATGCGGTCATGAGCGACATAGTGCTGCTCTCCCTCGTAGGCGTGAAGGTAGTGCTCGTACACGGCGGCGGCCCCGAGATAAACGATATGCTCAAGAGAGTGGGCATAGAGAGCAAGTTCATCAACGGCCTCAGATATACCGACAGTGACACGGTGGATATCGTGAAGATGGTGCTGTCGGGCAAGGTGAACAAGGAGCTTGTGGCACATCTTGCAAATCACGGTGGCAAGGCACTGGGTATGTGCGGCATAGACGGCGGTATGATACTCTGTCACAAGCTGCAGGGCGAGACCGACCTTGGCTTTGTGGGCGAGATAGACAAGGTGGATACCAAGCCCATCACCGATGCCATAGACAACGGCTATGTGCCTGTCATCGCGACTGTTGCCTGCGATGAGCACGGACAGACCTACAATATCAATGCGGATACTGCCGCAGCACAGATAGCAGCACAGCTCAGTGCGGAGAATCTCGTGCTCATGACCGATATACGCGGACTGCTCCGCGACAAGGATGACGATTCCACGCTCATCACTAAGGTACAGGTAAGTGAAGTGCCTTTCCTCAAGAGGCAGGGGATAATAAGCGGCGGAATGATACCAAAGATAGACTGCTGTGTAGAGGCAGTGCGCAGAGGCGTCAAGAAGACGGTCATCATTGACGGAAGGATACCCCATTCCATCCTTATCGAGCTGCTGTCGAATGAAGGCATAGGCACACAGTTCGTATGATAAAGCGGAGATTTTCGGAGGACAGTATATGAAGAAGATAACGGCTGCTGTGCTGGCAGTCTTACTCACAGGATGCACCTCGGCAGACAGTGTCGTGACGCAGACCGTGGCGGACACTACCACTTCCGTGACCACAGAGACTACACAGGTCACGGTGTTGTCCGATACCGTGACCTCTGCTCAGACCGAGACCGATACCGAGACCACCACTGCAAGCGAGACCACAGAGTCCGAGACGCAGACACAGTCGGATACCGAGACCGATACCAATACCGAGACCGATACCGAGACATCACAGACTACTGTTTCGGATGAGGTCGATGAGCGTTACCGCGAGGCATACAAGAACAAGCTCACAAAGATGTATGAGGACAATCACGCCTCCGATGACTATGAGATGGCGTTCTCCGTGTTCGACGTGGGCGGGGATGCCACACCCGAGCTCCTCATATCCGCAGGCAGCTTCCATGCAGTGGCGGTCGAGATATATTCCCTTGACAAGAACGGAAATGCGGTATTCTCGGGAGTTGCAGGCTCGAGCGGAGAGATGTACTATTCACCCGAGACCGGATGCATAAACAGCATATACGGCGGCATGGGCGGCTTCTACAATGAGCTGTACCGCCTTGAGAACGGCAAGCTGAGCACAATAATATCCATGAGCGGATATGCGCCCTACGATGCGGCGACCGAAAGCTATCCCACCCTGGAAGCTACGGTCAACGATGCAAAATGCACCGAGGAAGAGTATTACGCCGCATATGACGAGAATTTCAGCGGGAAATACATCACTCTCGGCAGAAGCTATCCGCTGTGCCCCGAATTCATATCGGCGGTGTTCGACGGCGGCGACCGCGAAGAGGTATACGACAGTATATCCAAGGCACTTGCCGAGAGCTCGGAGAACGCGATATACCAGAGATACAAGGGCGACATAGACGGCGACGGCAATGACGAGCTGATAGTGTCCTGCTATTACGACTACGGCGACGGCGGAGATCCTCATTCGGCATATTCCTATGATGTATATACCTACAGAGACGGCCTTGTATGGATGGGCAGCATGCCTATAAATATCGAAACGCCCCATACCTATTTCGGCATGATAAACGATGATATATCGTATGAGTCGAAGAACGATCCCATATATGAGCTTTACTTCCTTCCCGACAAGGCACAGCTTTGCTTCATGGCATATTCGGGAGCGACAGAGATATATACGGCCGACATATCCGATATGCTCATACCCGCAGACACCTTCGGGCAGTATACCCTTACCGACGGCACGGGCGTGTATATGCACAACGGCATCAGGATAGAGGAAGATGTATACACGGAGCTTACCGGCGGCTTTTTCGACAGCGGAGAGATGATAATATCAGAACCTGTTATATGACGGAGGTGAACTATGAGACTTCTTGCAAACGACATTAAGAGCAGACTGTTCGTGGCGGAGTTCACTAAGATGTACTATGATCTTAAAGCCCGCGCCGCAGTTATAGAGACAGAGGGCGACACATACTTTGCACCGCAGCTGTCTCAGACACAGACCGACGATCTGTGCCGCACGGCGTTCATGACCTCAGAGGCGGACATCACGCCATACGGCAGAGTATACACAGAAACGGAATACGCTGAATATATACAGGAGGGGCTTTTCACAGCCACGGATTGAGAGGGATAATATGTCTACTATAGAGAAATTTGACAGTCATGTCATGCATACATACGGAAGGCTTCCCATCGTTCTTGAAAAGGGGAGCGGCACACAGGCTACAGATGAGAACGGCAAGGAATACATCGACTTCGGCAGCGGCATAGGCACCAACTCCCTTGGCTACTGCGACGAGAAATGGGCTGATGCGGTATGCGCACAGGTAAGGTCGATACAGCACACATCCAACTATTTCTACACCAAGGTGCAGGCTGACTTCGCAGAAAGGCTCTGCGGCGTTACCGGCTATAAGTCCGTATTCTTCGGCAATTCGGGCGCAGAGGCAAATGAGTGCGCCATAAAGATCGCCCGCAAGTACTCCTTTGACAAGTACGGCAAGGGCCGTGACACCATCGTCACCCTTGTAAATTCCTTCCACGGCAGGACGGTAACTACTCTTTCCGCCACCGGACAGGACAGCTTCCATAACTATTTCTTCCCCTTCACACCGGGATTTGTTCACACCCCCGCCAATGATACCGCAGCACTCGAGAAGCTCATATCCGAGGACAAGAGCATATGTGCGGTAATGGTGGAATTCGTACAGGGCGAGGGCGGCGTGAACCGTCTTGATATAGACTTTGCCAAGGCAGTAGCTAAGCTCTGCTCCGACAATGATCTCGTATTCATTGCCGATGAGGTGCAGACGGGCATGGGCAGGACAGGCACAGTGCTCGCATCCGAGCAGTTCGGCGTGAAGCCCGATGTCACCACCCTTGCAAAGGGCATCGCAGGCGGCATCCCCATGGGCGCATGCCTTGCAGGTGAGAAGTGTGCGGATGTGCTCGTGAAGGGCACACACGGCTCTACCTTCGGCGGCAATCCCATTGCCTGCGCAGGTGCGAATGCAGTCCTCGACCGTCTCACATCCGAGGGCTTCCTCGATGAAGTGGCACGCAAGGGCTACTATATCTCAAAGGCGCTCCTTGATATGGACGGCATCATCGCAGTATCAGGTATGGGAATGATGATAGGCGCAAATCTTGAAAAGGCAAAGGCAGCCGATGTGCTCACAGCTGCTGCCGACAAGGGACTTCTCATACTCACCGCCAAGGAGAAGATCAGGCTCCTGCCTCCTCTCACCATAAGCTATGAGCAGATAGACAAGGGTCTTGACATACTGCGCGGCATACTTGCGGAGGTATAATATGAAGCATTTACTGAAAATGGCAGATCTCTCCAGAGATGAGATCATGGATATACTCAATCTTGCCGACCAGCTCAAATACGAGCGTGCTCACGGCATAGCACACCGCCGCCTTGAGGGGAAGACTCTCGGCATGATATTCCAGAAGTCCTCCACCCGCACAAGGGTATCCTTTGAGACAGGCATGTATCAGCTCGGCGGTCAGGCACTTTTCCTCTCCAACCGCGATCTGCAGATAGGCAGGGGCGAGCCTGTGGAGGATACCGCAAGAGTGCTCTCCCGCTATCTTGACGGCATAATGATACGCACATTCGAGCAGGCTGAGGTGGAAGCCCTTGCAAAGTACGGCTCCATCCCCGTTATAAACGGCCTCACCGACTACTGCCATCCCTGCCAGGTGCTCGCAGACCTCATGACGATACGCGAGTACAAGGGTCAGTTCGACGGGCTGAAGATGACATATATCGGCGACGGCAACAATATGGCTAATTCCCTTATCGTAGGCGGCCTTACAGTCGGAATGGACGTAGCGATCGCCTGCCCCGACGGATACCGCCCCGATCCCGCTGTACTCGAGTTCACCAAGGCGTACGGCGACAAATTCACTCTCACATCCTCTCCCACAGAGGCAGCCGTTGATGCGGATGTCATATTCACCGATGTATGGGCATCTATGGGTCAGGAGGATGAGGCAGAGCAGCGCCGCAAGGCATTTGTCGGCTTCCAGGTGAATGATGAGATCATGGCTGTGGCTCATAAGGACGCTATGGTACAGCACTGCCTGCCCGCACACAGGGGCGAGGAGATAACCGCAGAGGTATTCGAGGCTCATGCCGATGAGATATTCGATGAGGCAGAGAACCGTCTGCATGCACAGAAAGCAGTAATTGTAAAGCTTCTCAGCTAAGGGGGACATATGAGAAAGACAAAGATCATATGCACTATGGGGCCTTCTACCGACGACGACAACATCCTTCGCGAAATGATGATGAACGGCATGAATGTCGCAAGGTTCAATTTCTCGCACGGTACATATGAAGATCATAAGAAGCGCTTTGAGCAGGTAGTCCGCATACGAGAGGAGCTGGGGCTCCCCGTGGCAACTCTGCTCGATACCAAGGGCCCGGAGATACGTCTCGGCGTATTCCCGGCAGGCGCACAGGAACTTGCCGACGGTGACCGTTTCATACTCACCACCGAGGAATGTGACTGCACGAAGGAGCGCGCCTGCGTATCCTTCAAGGGTCTGCCCGACGATGTGAAGAAGGGCACAGCGATACTCATAAATGACGGTGCTATCGAACTGAGAGTGGACAGCATCAAGGGCAGGGACATATTCACCACCGTTGTTCACGGCGGTACGGTCAGCGATCATAAGGGCATAAATGTGCCGGGCGTGGAGCTGAGTATGCCCTATCTGTCCGAGCGCGACATGAACGACCTTGAATTCGGTGCGAAGATAGGCTTTGACTTCATCGCCGCATCCTTTGTGCGCAGTGCCGCAGACGTGGCATACCTGCGCAAGTTCATCAAGTCCCTGGGATGGTCGTCGCCCCGCATCATAGCCAAGATAGAGAACCGTGACGGTGTGGACAACATCGAAGAGATACTTTCCGTATCCGACGGCATTATGGTGGCACGAGGCGATATGGGCGTAGAGATACCCTTTGAGCAGATACCCGCAATACAGAAGAGCCTTATCAGAAAGGGCTACAATGCGGGCAAGCAGGTGATCACCGCCACTCAGATGCTTGAATCCATGATATCCAATATCCGCCCCACCAGAGCGGAGATAACCGACGTTGCCAATGCGATATATGACGGCACCTCTGCCATCATGCTTTCGGGCGAGACCGCCGCAGGCAAGCATCCCGTGGAGGCTGTTCGCACTATGGCGCTCATAGCCGAGACCACCGAGGGCGACATAAACTACAAGGCACGCTTCAAGAACCGCATAGATGACGGTGTGCTCGAGATAACCAACGCCATCTCCCATGCGGCATGCACCACCGCACATGATCTTGGCGCGCGTGCGATACTGACCGTGACAAAGACGGGCGGTACAGCAAAGATGCTGTCCAAATTCCGCCCCAACTGTCCTATAATCGGTCTTACCCCAGACCCCACCGTCTGTCGTCAGATGAATCTGTCATGGGGCGTTACTCCTCTTGTGATGGAGGAAAAGAACAGCACCGACGAACTGCTTGAAAGTGCAGTGGATGAAGCTGTGAATGCAGGGCTGCTGAGCAACGGCGATCTTATCGTCATCACCGCAGGCATACCCCTCGGTGTGGGCGGCTCTACTAATATGCTCAAGGTGCTTGAGATTGGAAAGGTTGAACAATGATGAAAAAAGGACTGATATGCGCAGCACTCAGCTGCATGATATTCGCAGGATGCACATCCTCACAGGGCACATCCACATCTTCCAACAGCGGCAATACCGAGACTGCTCCCGCAGCGCAGACCACTGCCGCAACTACCGTTGACGAGTCGCAGCTCGAATGGAAGGAAGCCCTCAACTTCACTCCTCCCCAGAAGGGCGAGAAGATAATCGTGATGGATGTCAAGGACTACGGCACTATCAAGATAAAGCTATTCCCCGAGGAAGTGCCGCAGGCGTGCGAGAATTTCATGGGTCTCACCGAGATGAACTACTATGATGAGCTCATATTCCACCGTATAATCCCCAAATTTATGAATCAGGGCGGTGACCCTCAGGGCACAGGCTACGGCGGACAGTCGCTGTGGGGCGATAAGTTCGAGAGCGGACTTTCACACAAGCTCTATCATTTCTCCGGCGCTGTATGCTATGCCAACTCCGGCAGCACATCCACCAGCGGCAGCCAGTTCTATATCGTGAATACTCCTTCCGATTTCATCTATACCCAGATACCCATAGAAGAGTATCCCTATCCCCAGTCCGTTAAGGACAAGTACAAGGAGGTAGGCGGCACGCCCTTCCTTGACGGCGGATATACCGTATTCGGTCAGGTGTTCGAGGGAATGGACGTTGTCCGTGCAATGGCTGAAGTCGAGACGGACGAGAATGACAAGCCCCTCAAGATGGTGCAGATGAAGACCGTCCGCATCGAGGAATACGACGGCGAATAAGATATACAGAATACAGTGACGGTACCCCGCACTGTATTCTTTTTATATGCGGGCAGGAACATGAGACCGTGCTTTACCCATTACAGCAGAAACCAATGCTCCGAGACGAAAACTTCGTTTCCTGTCAAATGTGTGACGGGCAACCCCGGGCTTTGCCCGGCCGAGCCGCAAGTGAAAGGCATAGCAGGGACGAGTCAACAGGTAACCTCGGGCTTTGCCTCTACAACAGTCATAAATCTATCGCAGGCATGAAAGTGACCGAGCCTCGGATGAAAGGCACAGTAGGGACGAGTCAACGGGTAACCTCGGGCTTTGCCCGATTAGGATTTGATTAAAAACAGGCTTCACCCCTTGCAAAAAAGTCTCATATCGTGTATACTGACATAAAGGGGTGATGGTATGAAAATATGTCCCGAATGTCACAAGATAAGCAAGGACGATGATTTCTGCTCCAATTGCGGTGCAGCCGTATTCAGCGCAGATGATTACAGCGAGGATGCAAGCTGCCGCGATCTCAGCGGTCATGACCACAGCAAGATCACCTATGACAGAAGCGAGCGCGGCACAAAGCTGCGTGAAGACACGAGAGCTGATGCGTTTTTCCCGATGCCGCCTCAGCAGAGACAGGGCGGACAGACCCCTCCTGTGTATAATACGCAGTTCATAGACGAGCTCCGCAGAAGAGGAGCTATGCCGCCTAATAAGGATATGAAGACATTTAAGATCATACTCATACTCGCTGTTCTGATATCTGTTATTATCACGACCATCTTAGCGTACAGCATCGTTTACCGGGAGGTGATGGTATGAAAATATGCCCCGAATGCCACAAGATAAGCAAGGATGATGATTTCTGCTCACACTGCGGTGCAGCAGTATTCGGCTTCGATAATTACAGCGAAAGCGCCCGCTGCAATGACTACAGCGGACATGACCACAGCAAGATCACATTTGACAGGACAGAGCGCGGCACAAAGATACGCGACAGGGAAAAGCTCGATGAAATGGCGAATACCGTTCGCAGCATGTTCCTTGAAGGCACGACCCCGCCGACCTATCCTACGCAGATGACTCAGCAGAAAACCGATGATCATATGTATAAGTACCCCAATCTTTATGATCCGTCAAATCAGAATATGTATCAGCAAAGACAGTATATGAACAATATGCGCAATAAATCAGCATCACAGCAGAAAATTGCTGTAGCATATACTGTCGCGATAGTCATATTCGTTGTGATCGCCGTTATTATGGGTTTAATAGGCGATATGATGTAAGTTTATTCCCGAGGAGATCGTATGAAAATATGTCCCGAATGCCACAGGATAAGCAAGGATGATGATTTCTGCTCATACTGCGGTGCGGCAGTGTTCGGCGCCGATAATTACAGTGAAAGCGCCCGCTGTCAGGACTACAGTGATCACGACCACAGCAAGATCACCTATGACAGAAGCGAGCGCGGCACTAAAATACATGAGTCCGCTCCCGCACAGCAAAAGACCGCGGATGCCTTCTTCCAGTTCATGAATGAAGATCAGAACGGCACAAAAGCGGATAAGAAGGATATGTTATTCCCACAGCAGTCCGCACAGCAGAAACCCGTTGATGCTTTCCGCCAGTTCATGAGCTATGACCAGAACGATACAAAGCCGGATGAGGCCTTGAAGCAGATGTTCTTCCCTCAGTCGTCTGCACAGCAGAACAATACTGATATAGACATCGGGAAGATCATCAGAGGCGTTGTGATAGTGATGATAATAATCTATATATTACGCTTTATCTCTGTCTTTTTATAATGAACGGCAATTAAAGGTTATGTTTAACAACATCCGCTCCCGTAATTCGGGAGCGGATCTTATTTTTATTCACTGACAGTCCGCCGGTATGGCGATGTCCGCGGAGGGAGAGTCTGTATCAAATTCAAGGAATACGGTATTTGTATCAAAGGAATAGATATAGCGTATCTCGTCAGCAAGTCTGAGTGCAACGTATGTGCCGAGATCGGAAAGCCTTTCTTCTTTTTCTGCCTCTGCCAGATCTTTTACCCTTGTGCCGACATCATATTTCGGACAATTATCCTGCATACGGATCGTCAGCCGTTTTTCCGAGCAGACGACACGCAGATCTATTATAGGTGCAGAGGTGCTGTTCATAGGAAAACCATGCTTTACGGTGTTGGCGGCAATTTCCTCAAAGCAGACTGATGCTTTTATGCTGACCCGCTGATCTATGCCGTGTCCTTTGCAGAACATACCGATCTGCTGTGCAGTCAGAGATACATCCTCCATATCTTGTATATCAAGGGAGATGATATCACCGGGTTTTATCGTGAAGTCATCAGGCAGAGAAAGATATTCCTCAGCCGACGGGATGATGTGCTTTTTCCTGACCGCATGGTATATCCATACCGTTGTGAGTGTAAGCAGATCGCTTGCCATATAGCACAGTATGGTACCATGTACGCCGAAGAGCCGGCCGAGTATGAATGCACACACAATTGGATATATAAGACTTGACAGCAGGATCAGCCTTTGCATATCGGCAGTTTTCTGTATCCTCTGAAGATAGCATATTCTTGAGCGGAGAAGTGCCTGCAGAGGACACTGCATGGCGGCGCCGATAAGTGCGAAATGCGTCAGGGCAGTTATATCACCGCCGTTTTTTGTATAGAAAGCAGCAAGGGGCTGTGAGAGTATGATCAGCAGTATTCCGGTAATGCCGCAGACAACATAGCATATGCGATGTGCTGCTCTGCCCATCGCTTCCATAGCCTCGCTGTTCTTCTCGCCGTAGTATATGCCCGTAAGCAGACCCACCGTATCAGCAATCCCGACTGCAAATATCTCTATAAGATTTGTGACGCTGTTGCTGACGGACATTGCCGTCATAGCCGCAGTGCTGCCGTAGAAGAGGATGAGCTTGTTGACAAAAACAGGACGTATCACATTGCCGACACGTCTGAAGGCTTTTTCTGTGCCAAAGGAAAGCATATTCAGAAATTCCTTCACATCTGTTTTGAGCGGGGCAAAATGCAGCATATGCGATCTGTCCGTGAAATGAAGCAGCAATATCACCAGCTTGGTATACGCACCCATCGATGTTGCAAGCCCTATCCCGAATATGCCCATCCCCATGATAACTCCAGCGATATCGAACAGTATATTGATGACCAGTTCTGTGTTTGCGGATATGAGTACTCTTTTCCGCCCGCTGTCCATCTGTATCGCCGGTATAAGAACGAAGTTGAGCATTGTTGCAGGTATCCCGAATGCAAGTCCGCGTATATAATTCGCTGCATTGATCAGCAGATCCGCATCCTTGCCGGAAGCACCGAGTATCATGGCGATATGCTCTGCACCGAGCATAACAGCAGCTATAAGAAACAGCGACACTATCCCCGCCGGATAAAATGCGGCAAAGAACAGACGGTTGAATTCCTTAACATCACCCTTGCCGAGCTTCTGTGAACAGACGGTCTGCATGCCTGTGGAGAATAAGCCGTGAAATACGGCTATCAGGCTGAATATCGGATGTGCTATGCCATAGGCAGCCATAGACTGTGCTGGCAGCATACGGCTGATTACCACGCCGTCCACAAACCCTGCGCCGACGCTTGAAAGCTCCATAAGGGCAGATACAAGAAAATTGTCAAGGAATACTTTGTTGACAAGAGACCAACGATCGTTTCGGGTTTTATTCATAGATGTCCTTCCGATGCTGATTATCAGATAAGTCAGCACCGGTGGCCCGGCGCTGACTGTATAATTTGAAATGAACGTGAAAACTTATTTTACTGATGAGAACGGTGTGAAGTCGATATGCAGCTTATCGCCGAAATTGGACTTGCGCTGCTCGAAATCCTCCTCCGAGACTTGCTCGTACTCGCCGTCGCTGTATGCGATGAAGTACGGCTGAGCCTCATCCTTTTCGCCGTCATATCTGAAATCTACTGAGGGCGTGAACTCGGTGGTATTGTGCATCAGGTCATATATCCTGAAGCCGCTTGCGAATGCGCTCTCGGAATACTCGTTGCATATGCCGTACTCGTAGACATAGTATCTGTTCCTGTACCAGCCGCTCGCAACATGTGCGGGCTTGCGGTCTACGGTGGTATAGATGTCGAAGATAACGCTCTCGTCTTCGGTAATATCGCCTATGAGCAGCTCCGGTGTGCCGTCATTGTTCACATCGCGGAAGGCATAGCCTATCCTTTCGGTCATATCGCACTTGTCGGAGGAATATATCTGGTAGTATGCGGCGCTCATGTCATTTTCTTCGAGCTTGTTGGAATCCCAGTTCTCGCTCAGTGCCTTCTTGTACTTGTTGAGCACATCGCCGTAAAGCTCATCGCCCGTTGCGCCGCCGTATACAAAGGTACCTTCCTTGGCCTTGACGGTCTTGAAGATATCATCCGCGCCGCTGTAGAGCATATCATAGCTGCGGGGCATGAGGTCGGGATACTTCTGATAGTCGTACTGTATCTCGGAGGGGTATGCGGCTACCACGTCATACACCGTGCTGTCCGTTCTTATCTCGCCTATCTTCTTGTCCATCATGCCGTAGTAATCGGCAGGGGATTCGTACAGAGCCAGATCGAATGCCCATCCGCCGTATTCGGTAGCATGTGCTTCCTTGTCATACAGTGAAATGCTGTCCTTTTCTGTCTCTGCCGCATAGGCACAGCCTGCGGGGACGGTAATGGAGAACATATCACAGCTTACCGTATCGCCGGGCTTGAAGTTGAATGCCGTCCTTGTGCGGTACATCTCCGACTTCTTGCCGGCGTAGTATTTTCCGCCCGACTTACTCAGAGCACACACCTTGAAGCTGTATGCCTTGCCTGCGGTAAGTCCCTTGACGGTGCAGGATGTGCCCTTTACCGCCTTATACAGCACAAACTTCTTCTTGGATGCATCGTACTTGTATATGCCGTATGCATCT
>JAFPPJ010000084.1 GCA_017410745.1 Oscillospiraceae bacterium | reverse complement strand
GACGGTTATAATCAAGAACCTTGTGTGGGTTCTTCCGGCAGCACTTCTTGTGCATCATTACAGAGACGATGTCTGTATCGGGTTGAAAGAGATGTTCACTTCAAAGGTAAAATGGTCGAAATACCTGCCTGTCTTTCTGCTCGTTGTGCTTTATCCCCTCGTCGGTGGGTATCTCAGAAAAGGTTCGCTGACATTAAACAGTGATTTCGGTATCAAGCAAGTTATTGCGTTTTCTTTTGTTGGCATCACGGAAGAAATGGTATTCCGCGGCTGGCTGCTGAATGCCATGGTCGGCAAAGAGCGACAGAATCAGTGGAAAGCGATACTGCTCAGTTCACTGATGTTCGTGGCGATCCATATTCCCACTTGGACGATTCACGGCAAATTGGCTGGAGCTTTTCTTCATTTCGGATTCGTTCAGGTCATCATTCTCAGCATCATATTCAGCGTTACGTTTCTGAAAAGCAGAAATATCCTTGTACCTGTGGCACTGCATATGATATTTGATTTCTTGGTGGATATGTTCGGATAAAATGAAAAAGGAGATTACTGTGAAAAATTCATAAAAAGGAATAGGAGATGGCTCTGTCATATTCGGAGAGGACATAGATATTCGGCTTATCGTTTGTATTTGTCCGATCTATACCCCTCCGCTTTCGGGGGAGACTTTGGCAAACCCGATTTTACTATTGCATTTTACATTATAGTATGATATAATGAGTTAGCAGAATACAACTCAACACATATCCTATGAAAGGAAGATAAATATGCCAAAGAAGAAGAGCGAGGCACAGGAGCTCAGAGAGGCTCTGTGCTCGAAGAAGAAGCACGCAGCACTGCGCATGGACGACAAGGAGATAAAGAAAGCCTTCGATTACTGCGGGAAGTATATGGATTTCCTCGGCAAGGCGAAGATAGAGAGACAGGCAGCGGCGTTCACCGTTGCCGAGGCGAAGAAGCACGGCTATGTTCCCTTTGAGAAGGGCAAGAAGTACAAGGCGGGCGACAAGGTATACTATCTCAACCGCGGCAAGGCAGTGATATTCGCATACATCGGAAAGAAGGACGTGAAGGAGGGTCTGCGCATATCAGCGGCTCATATAGACTCTCCCCGTCTTGACCTCAAGCAGAACCCGCTCTATGAGCAGGATGAGGTGGCATACTTCAAGACCCATTACTACGGCGGCATCAAGAAGTATCAGTGGCCGACCGTGCCCCTTGCGCTCCACGGCGTTATCGTGAAGGAGGACGGCACTGTCATAGATGTGAACATAGGCGACGACGAGGGAGATCCCGTATTTGCAGTCACCGACCTGCTCCCCCATCTTGCACAGGATCAGATGAAGCGTGCGAGCACCGAGATCATCAGGGGCGAGGAGCTCAACATCCTCATAGGGTCGCTGCCCTTCCGTGATGATGATGCATCCGAGAGGGTAAAGCTCGCCATCATGAAGCTCCTGCATGACAAGTACGGCATCACCGAGGATGACTTCATCTCCGCAGAGCTCGATGCAGTTCCCGCAGGCAAGCCCCTTGACGTTGGCTTTGACCGCAGCCTTATCGGTGCATACGGCCATGACGACAAGGTATGCGCATACACCGCATTCTCCGCACTTATGGATATAAAGAAGACCCCCGAGCGCACCGCTCTCGTTATCCTCACCGATAAGGAGGAGACAGGTTCGGACGGCGTGACGGGACTCAAGTCCTCGTATTTCAGATATTTTGTGGATGACCTTGCAGAGGCATTCGGTATGGACGGCAGGACGGTGCTTTCACGCTCCGAGTGCCTTTCCGCCGATGTCAATGCCGCATTCGACCCCACCTTCCCCGATGTGCTCGAGCGCAGGAATGCCGCATTCATCAACTACGGCGTATGCGTCACAAAGTTCACCGGTGCAAGGGGCAAATCCGGCACATCCGATGCATCCGCTGAATTTGTGGGCAAGGTAAGGGCGATGTTCAACAAGGCGGGCGTTGTATGGCAGACAGGCGAGCTCGGCAAGGTAGACCTGGGCGGCGGCGGCACCGTTGCTGCATATATCGCAAATCTCAACGTTGACACGGTGGATGTGGGCGTACCCGTATTGTGTATGCACGCTCCCTTTGAGATAGTTGCAAAGATGGATGTATACCAGACATACAAGGCATTCTCCGTATTCATGGCATGATCAAGGAATCAGCATAAGCACAAAAAAACTTGACGGAAAGGACGGTAAATATGAACGACAAGGCAATGCACAAGATATCCTACGGGCTTTTCGTATGCACGGCAGCTAAGGACGGAAAGGCAAACGGATGTATCATCAACACGGCGATACAGGCGGCATCAGTGCCAAACTGCATCACCATCGCAGTGAGCAAGGCAAACTATACGCATGACATCATTATGGAAACGAAGGTATGCAATGTTTCCGTTATCAGCACGAACGCGGGCTTTGACCTCTTCAAGCGATTCGGCTTTGCTTCGGGGCGTGACACGGACAAGTTCGCAGACTTCCCCGAGACCTCGTACAGGCTTGCCGAAAACGGTATACCGTATATCACGGAAAGCACGAACGCATATTTTTCGCTGAAAGTCATAAGCACCGCAGACCTCGGCTCCCATACCCTTTTCATATGTGAACCGACTGAAATGGAAGTCCTTTCCGATGCACCCTCCTGCACCTATGAGCATTATCTCAAGGAGATAAAGCCAAAGCCGCAGGCTGTGGGCAAGACAAAGGAAGGCAAGACCATATGGGTGTGCAGCATATGCGGCTATGAATGGGAGGGCGACGAGCTTCCCGATGATTTCATATGCCCTGTATGCAAGCATCCTAAGGCTGACTTTGAGAAGTATACGGTAAACAGGTAAACAAAGAGGCTGTAAAAAGCAGATCACTGCTTTTTACAGCCTCTATTATACTATATTCTGACCGAAGTATAGGCAAGAAACGCCCGTAAAAGCTTGAATATATGCGGTTTTGCGGGCGGAGATCGTCTATAATTCGAGGAAGAAATAGTATTTGTCACAGACCCTTGTTCAGGTATTCCTCCTGCTCGGGGGTGAGAGTATCTATGCTGTATCCCCATGCGGCGAGCTTCTTCCTTGCTATCTCAAGGTCTACCTCGCGGGGCACGTCGATTATCATGGATGTGAGCTTGTCCTTGTTCTGCACGAGATATGCCGCACTCATTGCCTGCACCGCAAAGGACATATCCATTATCTCTGCGGGATGGCCGTCGCCTGCCGCAAGGTTCACGAGCCTGCCCTCTGCTATGACGAATATCGTCCTGCCGTCGGCGAGCTCATATCCGATTATATTGTTCCTTGCCTCATAGGAGCGCACTGCATTCTTCTTCAGCCATGCCACATCCACCTCGCAGTCGAAATGGCCTGCGTTGCAGCATATAGCGCCGTCGCGCATATTCCCGAAGGCAGCCGATGTGATGACCGCATCGCAGCCCGTGACGGTGACGAAGAAGTCGCCGTACTTTGCGGCTTCGTTCATGGGCATCACGTCAAATCCGTCCATGACAGCCTCCATCGCCTTGATGGGGTCTACCTCGGTGACGATGACCTCTGCGCCCATACCCTTTGCACGCATAGCCACGCCCTTGCCGCACCAGCCATAGCCTGCCACTACCACCTTCTTGCCCGCAACGATAAGGTTGGTGGTGCGGTTTATGCCGTCCCATACCGACTGGCCCGTGCCGTAGCGGTTATCGAAGAGATGCTTGCAGTCTGCGTTGTTGACGAGCACCATAGGGAATCTCAGCTCTCCCGCCCTGTCCATCGCACGCAGTCTTATTATGCCTGTGGTGGTCTCCTCGCAGCCGCCTATCACGTCGGGGATAAGGTGGGTATACTCTGTGTGCATCATATGCACGAGGTCGCCGCCGTCGTCTATTATGATATTCGGGCCTGCGCTTACCACCGCGCTGATATGCCTGTGGTATTCCTCATCGGTAGCGCCGTGCCATGCGAATACCTCCATGCCATTGTGTACAAGGGCAGCAGCCACGTCATCCTGCGTGGAAAGAGGGTTTGAGCCCGTTACATACATCTGTGCGCCGCCTGCGGCAAGCACACGGCAGAGATATGCGGTCTTTGCCTCAAGATGTACAGAAAGGGAGACTCTGAGCCCCGCAAAGGGCTTGGTGCGCGAAAATTCTTCCTCTATGGAGCGCAGCAGAGGCATATTCCTCTTGACCCATCCGATCTTTCTTTCGCCGCTCTCCCATAATTCGATATTGCGTATTTCAGACATATTATCACCTGTTATGTAAAGTTTACGGCTGACATTCATCGGGATCGAGCCGTTCATGCGTATAGCACCATATAATATGATAACACATACCGCCCGATATGTCAATCATGTGCGGCAATAGTATTATCCGATAGTGTGCTATAGGTCAGTCAAGGCATACCTTGCCTGCGTTGAAGAGTATCTCCTCTTCGTCTGCGTGTGTGAGAGTGCCGTCACGCAGTACGATGTCGCCGTTTATGATAACGGTGTCCGCCTTTACGCCCGCACAGGAGTACACAAGGGCGGAGCGCAGGGAGTTGTGCGGTGTGAAGCAGGTCTGGTCAAGGTCAAACAGCACTATGTCCGCGAGCTTCCCCTCCTCGATAGCGCCCGCATCAAGGCCGACAGCCGCCGCACCTCTGCGGGTGGCCATATCCACCACTTCCTCTGCGGTGCATACCGTAGGCGAATGTGTGATGCCCTTCTGGAGCAGTGCGGCAAAGCTCATTTCCGTGAACATATCAAGATTGTTGTTGGATGCCTGTGAGTCTGTGCCCAGGCATACGTTCACGCCCTTTTCGAGCAGCTTTGTCACAGGTGCGATGCCGTTTGCGAGCTTGAGGTTGCTGCGGGGATTGTGTATCACACTGACCTTCTTTGCCGCAAGTATGTCTATATCCTCGTCCGAGAGCTGTACGCAGTGAGCGGCACAGGTGGGTATATCGAAGAAGCCGATGCTGTCGAGATACTTTACGGGGGACATGCCATGCGCCTTCATGCAGTCAGCCGATTCCGTGAGGGATTCCGCAACGTGTATATGAAATCCCTGCTCCGTCTCATGGGCGAGCTCTATAAGATACCGCAGCAGATCCTCGCCGCAGGTATATATCGCATGAGGGCCGAGCCTGAACATGAGCGTATCGGTATCCGCGAACTCCTCGCGCTCACGCATATGTTCAGCTATGCGTTCAAGTGCGCCCTTGTCCGTCCTGCTCTCTCCTACGAGACCCCTCGTCATGATGCCGCGTATGCCGAGCTGCTTTGCGGCACGGGCGGACTGCCCCGGGAACATATGCATATCCATGAAGCAGGTAGTGCCCGACTTTATCATCTCCATGCAGGAGAGCATCGCGCCCGCATATCCGTCGGCGGGGGAGAGCCTGTCCTCTCTGGGCATGATAGCGCCGAAGAGCCAGTCCATGAAGGTAAGGTCGTCGGCGATATTGCGGAATACGGACATATAGCTGTGAGTGTGGCAGTTGATGATGCCGGGCACAGCCATTTTGCCCTTGCCGCTTATGACCTCGTCAAATATCATATCATCGGGGGTGCTGCCCACGGCGGCGATCCTGTTGCCAGATATGCATATATCGCCCTGTATGTTCTTGTCGGGAGTATATATCGTCACGTCTGTGATGCGGATGTTCATTTCCTTTCACTCCTGTTCAAATAGTTATATCGGCATACAAGGATATATACTATCCTTGTGAGATGTGTCCTGCCAAGGGATCTCTCGGCGATGCGCGCATAGCAGTCGGATGCGGCATATGCCTCCTCCGAGGTTATGCCCTCGGAGAATCGTGCCCTTACAGCGGTGTCGGTTATGAGCTTAGCGCCGCTGCCGAGCTTCTGCTCAAGCATACCGCCCGTCTTCTCGTCGGTGATGTCTACGGTGATATGTTCGCGCGCCGCGATATCGAGCAGCATATGGTAGATCTGCACGGCGGCTGCTGCAGGGTCGTCCTTTATGAGCTGCCGTCTCCTGCGGAAGATGTACCGCCTTATGGAATACACCGCGAAAATGGCGGCGGCGGTCAGCGCTATAATTTCAAGTATCCTTATGAGTACGCGGGGCAGCTTGTTATCCTTCCTGTCCGTATCCTCCCTGTCGGGTGCGGTGGCGTGCGTGCCCTGTGAGGTATCGGACTCGGGTGCGGTAGTCTCTGGTGCGGAGGTCTCGGGAGCGGCAGGCGATGTCTCCGTCTCTGT
>JAFPPJ010000083.1 GCA_017410745.1 Oscillospiraceae bacterium | reverse complement strand
TGTCGGGATCGAAGCCGTCCTTGTTGCATATATTGCCGAGTATATACCTTGCGGTGTTTCTGATCTTCTTGTAGGTATCGGCAAGCTGCTTGAGTATATCCTTTGAAACTCGTACATCGGAATGATAATCCGAGGAAGCAGCCCACAGTCTGAGTATATCAGCGCCGTTCTGCTTTATTACTTCAAGAGGATCTACACCGTTGCCGAGGGATTTGTGCATCGCGCGTCCTTCGCCGTCAACTACCCATCCGTGAGTGCAGACAGCCTTGTAGGGTGCACCATTGCCGATCGCTGCGGAAGTAAGGAGCGATGACTGGAACCATCCTCTGTACTGGTCAGCACCTTCAAGATAAAGGTCAACAGGAAGGTCGAAGCCTCTTTCCTTCATAACGGCGGTATGTGTCACGCCGCTGTCGAACCATACATCGAATATATCCTTTTCCTTGTTGAAGGAGGTGCAGCCGCACTCGCATTTTGTCCCATCGGGAACAAAATCAGCTGTGTCACGGATATACCATGAATCAGAGCCTTCCTTGCGGAATATATCTGATACCTTTCTGATAAGTTCGTCGGTTACAACTGGCTTGCCGCAGTCCTTGCAGTAAAGTACGGGTATGGGAACGCCCCATGTACGCTGACGGGATATGCACCAGTCAGATCTGTCGCGGATCATTCCCTTGATGCGGTCTTCGCCCCATTCGGGGATCCACTGTACGCTCTCAACAGCCTTTATAGCATCATCCTTGAATTCCTTTACTGAGCAGAACCACTGTTCGGTAGCTCTGAAGAGCACGGGATTCTTGCATCTCCAGCAGTGAGGATACTGATGCTCTATCTTTTCAAGTGCGAAAAGAGCACCGCTCTGTTCGAGATCCATTGCGATAGCCTTATTCGCAGCATTTGTGGTAAGTCCTTCATATTTGCCGGATTCAGCGGTAAGCTTGCCCTTTGAATCAACGGGAACGACTATGCCTATCTCGGGGTACTTCTTGCATACCTCGAAGTCATCCACACCAAAGCCGGGAGCAGTATGTACACAGCCTGTACCGCTCTCAAGAGTAACATGATCGCCGACTATGACCATAGAAGAACGGTCAAGGAAGGGATGTGCGGTCATTATATACTCAAGGTCGGAGCCCTTGAATGAGCCTATCTTCTTGTATTCGGATATGCCCTTTGCACGCATTACGCCCTCGGAAAGAGCCTCTGCCATTACATAGTTCTCACCGTCTGCCTGGATGATGGTGTATTCATATTCAGGCCCTACGCATATTGCAAGGTTGCCGGGAAGTGTCCATGTAGTGGTCGTCCATATAACGAAATATGTATTGTCAAGTGAAAGTCCGAGAGAGGTGAAAAGTCCCTTGTCATCGGTTACCTTGAACTTTACATAGATAGAATGGCAGGGATCGTTGGAATACTCTATCTCAGCCTCTGCAAGTGCGGTCTGACAGTCGGGGCACCAGTATACAGGCTTGAGACCCTTGTATATATAGCCCTTCTTGTACATCTCGCCGAATATCTCGACCTGACGTGCTTCAAACTCGGGTCTGAGAGTCAGATACGGATCATCGAAATCACCCCAAACGCCGAGACGCTTGAATTCCTCTTTCTGACGGTCTATCTGGGTGAATGCATACTCGCGGCATTTCTTGCGAAGCTCGGGAGCAGGGATAGCGCCGTTCTCAACGCCGAGACCCTTGAGCACCTTGAGCTCGATGGGAAGACCGTGTGTATCCCATCCGGGTATATAAGGTGAACGGTATCCGGACATATTCTTCTGCTTTACGATGATATCCTTGAGCACCTTGTTGAGCGCTGTGCCCATATGTATATCGCCGTTAGCGTACGGAGGTCCGTCATGCAGCACATATGAGGGCTTGCCGGCATTCTTTTCGATCATCTTATAGTATGTCCTGCTGCCGTCCCAGTTTTCAAGCATACCGGGTTCTTTTTGCACGAGGTTGCCCCTCATAGAGAATTCGGTCTCGGGCAGACAGAGTGTTTTGTCAAATTCGGCCATTATCTTTTACTCCTTATTCAGCATTCTTGAGCTGGGTGGTGTCTAACACCTTTGTTGAACTCATATCTTCGTCTTCTATATATTCTACCTCTTCGGTAATATATTCATCATCAACATCACCGTCATCATCACCGGGAAGTGATGTGATCAGGTTGAGATGCTGCTTGTACATAGCGAGTATTTGCGACTTGAATTTCTTTACTGCATCCTGCATCTGTGTGAGCGCTGCGCTCTCCTTTTCGATGCGTTCAGATGTAGAGCCAACTATTTCATCAGCCTTAACGTTCGCGTCTGCGATTATCCTTTCAGCGGACTGCTGAGCCTCTGCAATGATAGCCGATTTCTGCCTGCGGGCATCGACCATAGCATCCTTGATCGCTTCCTCATCGTCCTTGTAACGTCTGATGCTCTGTACGAGTACTTCCATCTTTCGCTCGGTCTCTTCGCGTTCCTTCTCATACTGATCGAGCTGTGCAGCTACCTGATCGACAAAGATATCGACCTCTTCCATGTTGTAGCCGCCCTTGGTCTGCTGAAAAATCTTCTTGCGAACTTCCTGTGCAGTCATTTACATAACCCCGTTTCTTTATATTTTTACGGCTGATCAAATATATTTCCCTATAATAACAGGTATCCTGTCCTTCTTTGTCCTGTCTGAAGTCTGATACAGCACATATCTTCCGTATTTCCTGACAGAAATTATGCTGCCGACACTTACCATAGATGATACATCAGTGCTGCATATATGATCCACATCCACAGCGCCGCTTCTTATAAGTCCGGCAGACTTCTCCCGGCTCAGATCGGTACAGCTGCTGACTATGCAGTCGAGCCGCAGCGATGCTACCGTATCACGCCTGAATCGTATATTGTCATTCGCTTTTATCGTCTCTTTATCAGAGCATATCCTGCATCTGACGCCGACTCTGCCTACCTTCTCAAGCTCACGCATCACAAGCTCTGCAGCAGTATCCGCGAGTATAACATAGGCACCGCCGTCTGATGGTACTATATCCCCTGTCATATTGCGTTCTATGCCAAGTCCGAGTATGCTTCCGAGATAATCCCTGTGAGTCAAGCCATCAGTCATCCTGCCCCCGATAAATAACCTCTTGAGCGGGAAAAGAGACTCGTCCGGCTCCTCAAACTGCGGAAAAAAGCCTGCCATGACCCTCTGTGCACCTTCAAAGCCGCCGTAAAGCAATACATCCTCACCGCATGATGCGGCATATCTCTTTACAAGCGCAGCTTCTCCTTCTGTGAGAAAAGAGGAAAACCTTCTTCTTCCCCTTGATGCTGAGGTCATCATATCATCGGTATGAGCAATAAGTATCTTCTGCTCACCGTTCAGGTTCTCTCCTGCAATGAATTTATCTCTGTCTCTCATTATCAGAGAAGTACACCGTTGCTCTCAAGCTGCTCGGAAAGCTCATCACCCTGGAAAGAAACGGTATAGGGAGTGATGATGAAGGTATTGTTTGCAACAGGCTTTATGCTGCCGCCGTTTGCATATGCAACACCGCCGAGGAAGTCTATGATCCTTCTTGTGACATCGGGAGTCGTGGACTCAAGGTTGAGTACGACAGTCTGCTTATTATTGAGGTGATTTGCTATCTCCTTGGTGTCCGTGAACTTTTCGGGCTTTACAAGTATGACCCTGAGCTGTGCGGTAAGGGAGATATTGAGCCTGTTGTCATCTGCCATACGGCTTCCGTTCTGAGGTACAGGACGTTCATAGTTGTTGGCTGCAGGCTGCTGGGGATACTCCTCCTCGGGTAAATCATCCTCAACATTATCGGATATAATCGCCTTGAGATTGTCAAGTATACTCATTTTCAGATCTTCCTTTCATTTCTCATATTCTCTTTCTAAAAGCGGTCATTGCAAATTCCCGCCATCTCATAACTATTATCGGTATATTCTCGCCCCGAACAGTGCAGAGCCGATCCTTACAAGATTAGACCCGCATATCACAGCCTGTGCATAGTCCTGGGACATTCCCATGGACAGTGTATCCACACCATCCATACGGCTTTTCAGATCATCATAGATATATCTCATCTTTTCAAAATATCTGACGCTGTCGCCCGCAGGCGGTATCGCCATCAGGCCTTTCAGCCTGATACCCTGCATTTCCCGTATCTCGTCTGCAGCATCAAATATCTCATCGGCGGAAAATCCGCTTTTAGACGGTTCATTGCCGATGTTGATCTCACAGAGTATATCCATCGTTCTGCCTGATGATACAGCAGCCTTCGATACTTCCCGTGCAAGATGCACGCTGTCGATGGACTGTATCATAGATACGCTGTCGATTATGTATTTTATCTTATTCGACTGAAGATGTCCTATAAAATGCACCTGTGCGCTTTTGTCATATGCATCCTTCTTGCCGAGATACTCCTGCACCCTGTTCTCACCGAGCAGCGAAAAGCCTTGCGATACAGCAAAGTTTATCCTGTCGGGCGCGACTGTTTTAGTCACAGCCATTATCCGTACATCATCACTTCGCTGTGCATGGTGCCTTGCATTTTCTACCGTCTCTCGGATGCGCTTTATGTTATCGGCTATATCTTCATACTCATTCAAAGTGTATGTCTCCTTCCGCAGAAGTCACCTTTTCTTCTGAGTTGTCATTTTCGTTGCCGTCTGTATCGTCTGTGCTGTCCTTTTCGCCGTCATCGTTGACGTCATCATTGTCTGCATTTTCGGGATCATCACCGGGCGGCTGTTCGGTCTCTTCTGTTGCCTCGGTCTCTTCCGCAGCTGTAGTGGTCTCGGTGAGATTGTCTTCGAGAGCCTCATAATAAGCCGCAGTATCGACACCTTCTGTTATGACCTTATCAAACACGCTGACGTATGCACTGTCGGATGTGAGCCTTGACAGCACATAATCCTCCTCGCTGTATATCTCATCTATACGGCGGAACTTGACATTCTGCCCTATCAGTATATAACAGCCCTTCTCGTTGTTCTTATTGAATCTGATGGCTTCCTTCGGGACACGCACGCCCTCAAAATCATGGAGCGTCATATCCACTCTGTCCTTGCGGAGCTTAACAAGTCCGTCGGTAGTCTCATCACATCTGAGCACGATAAGAGATCTGGTGGGGTCATCTGCGGAGTCAAGACGTTCTATCGTGGCGGTGACCGAATCGGAAACAGACGCAAAGGAAAGCTTCACGCTGTCGCCGGGATTGAACACGCTCGATGAATTGTCCACAACTCCTGCTATCTTCCAGTTATAGCCCTTCACAAGCTTTCCTACGACGTTCTTCTTCGGTTTATATTCGTCGCCTTCGTCGCTGATGATCTGGTCTATCCTGTCAACCGTAATGGAATCCACATTGTCAAAGGTGAGCTCTGATTCGTATCCGTCTGTATAGCTGACAAAATATCCGGAGTCGGGCGAAAGCACCGTATCCTTGGCTTTCTGTCTGCTGACTTTGAGATCGGCTATCTGGGCCGAAAGAGATGCTATCCTTTCGTCATATCCCGTTTCCTGTCCTATCGTAAG